>JAWOBX010000100.1:0-3868 GCA_046484125.1 Dehalococcoidia bacterium
AAGCAATGCGGTGAAACTGGCATTGCTTCAACACTTGTATAGAAGTGTCAGGGACAGTACACTAGAGCTATAGCATAAAAAAGGGGGTTGATATGCAAATCGAAAAGAACAAAGTTGTTACCTTCGATTATACAGTGAGCGACGAAAATGGCGGGATGATTGAATCGTCGCACGGTGATGAGCCATTGAGCTATCTCCACGGCGCCGGGGGAATAGCGCCGGGGTTGGAGATCGCTATGGAAGGAAAGGTGGCGGGTGACAGCTTTGCGATCACCCTCAGGCCTGAGGAGGGGTTCGGAGAACGGGATGAAGAACTCATCCATACATTATCCAGAGACGAGCTCGCCGAACTCGGCGAAATCGAGATTGGCATGCAATTGCACGCGGAGGATGAATCAGGCATACGTATATTGACGGTATCAAAAATCGAAGGGGATGAAATAATCCTGGATGAGAACCATCCGCTGGCGGGAATGACGGTAAAATTTGACGTCAAAGTCGTGGATGTACGCGATGCCTCAGATGAGGAAAAGGAACACGGGCATCCTCATGTACAGGCTTGTGGGGGTGGCTGTGATTGCGGATGTTCCCATAATAATTAGATACGCCTCTTGGTCTAAGGAACCTCTTCAATAAGAGGTGACTTCGCCCGGTCTGAGGTGCCCCCCAGCTTTATTGAGTCCCCCATGATTGGGGGATTTAAGGGGTTGATCAGAGTTTCCCTGAGTAAAGATCAATGATCATTTCACCGCATCAGGAGATTCCGGTGTGCTCTCCCTGAAGTTCGCGCAAATGTTGGAGCTATGGGCATTTTCTACTCGTGACTTTCATTTAAAATGATGGTACATCGGTGTAGTGTCAGTAAGGTAATGTTAAAAATAATCGCCCGTTTCAACTAAGCCACCGGGACGGGCGTATTTGAATTTTAAAGTTTGCCCATAAATTGCCGGTCAACTCCCTGGAATCCCCGCTCCCTGGAGAATTCATTTAACCGGGGAGAGTAATAGCGGCCAGCGCGATATCAGGATTTTAGATGACACCGGGTTAATAATCTGTAAATGGTGATGGATACTGAGAAAGCCGAACTGATACTTTATAACGCAAATGTGCTCACCATGGATCTCTCGCTTCCGAGAGCGGAAATGGTTGCCATGCGCGATGGCAGGGTGCTGGCTCTCGGAAGAAATAGTGACCTGAATGATCGCAGGAGTGGCCGCACTGAGTTGATTGACTGCAGGGGCGGGACCGTAATACCCGGCTTCAACGATGCGCATATGCATATATTCTCCCTGATTTCCAGCCTACTGGAGATCGATTGCAGCCCAGCCTCTGTCTCATCCATCACCGATATACAGAGGCTGGTCTCTGAAAGGGCGATGAAAACCCCGCATGAAAAGTGGATTAAAGCCACGGGATACAATGAATTCTATCTGGAGGAAAGACGTCATCCCACACGCTGGGACCTGGATAAAGCGGCCCCGGCTCATCCGGTGAGACTTTCCCACAGGACTCGACATGCCTGTGTACTGAACAGTCGTGGTTTGTCCCTGGCCGGTATCAACGCCGAAACCCCTGATCTGCCGGGAGGGCTCATTGAAAGGGATACAGAAACCGGCGAACCGACTGGGCTCATTTTCGGAATGAATGCCCGTATTTCAGGGAATGTTGTTCCATCTCTCACCGATGATGAACTGGATGATGGTTTCAGGAACGCCAGTGAGCTCCTTCTTTCATACGGTATTACCTCCATTCAGGACGCTACCGCACATAACGGATTATCACAGTGGCAACAGCTGAAAAGGGTCAAGGAAAGAGGTTTGTTTTGCCCGAGGGTGAGCATGATGTCAGGGTTTGATGCCCTGGAACTGATAGGCAGTTTTCAGCCGTCTGCGGATAGCGGGTTAAGGCCGGGGCCGGTGAAGATTATCATAGACGAGATAACCGGATCTCTGAATCCAACAAAACCGATGCTGAACTCGATGGTGCTCTCCGTTCACCAGGCTGGAATTCAGGTAGCCCTTCACGCGGTTGAGGATAGCACCGTTGAGGCTGCCATAGAGGCCATCGAATCCACTCTGCAGGCGCAGCCCCGGAGAGATCATCGCCACCGTATAGAACACTGCTCTGAGTGTCCGGGCCCACTGATGCAACGACTTAAGGAAACCGGCTCACTGGTGGTTACTCAGCCGGCTTTTATCTATTTCAACGGGGAGAGGTATCTATCCCGGGTTGATCGGGGGAAGCTTCCCTGGCTATATCGAACAGGGGCGCTGGTAAGAAGCGGCGTTGAGCTCGCTGCCAGTTCCGACGCGCCCGTTATCCCGGTCAATCCGATGTTAGGGGTATACGCGGCGGTTTCCAGAGCCGCGATGAATGGTGAAAAGATTGGTGAGGATGAAGCGCTATCTCCGGAGCAGGCTCTTCGGGTTTATACAATGGGCGGCGCATATGCTTCGTTTGAGGAAAGCACTAAGGGGAGTATAACCCCGGGAAAGCTGGCCGATCTGGTTTTACTCAGCGCCGATCCAACGGCGATATACCCTGATGAGATCAGGGATATCAGGGTGGAAAAAACTATAATGAACGGCCGGGTAGTGTGGGGGTAGGTGGGGTCTCAAATTGCAGAGCCGGGCAGATGAACGAGCTGATAGCAAGGCGCTGGACTTAAGCCCGAAGCTTCCGGGTGGCGCAGCCCCGATGATTAATTGGGCCGGCGGGATAAAAACCAGACTAAGCCAGTCTCCCCGCGTATTCCGCTATAACCTGCAGCAGTATAATGGCGACTATGGGGGTAATATCTATGGTGCCGCCGATGGGCGGGATTATCCGCCTGAGCGGTTCCAGGATCGGGTCCGTTACCTGATTCAGAAGATTGACAATCGGGCTATTCGGGCTGGGCGCGAACCATGACACTATGGCCCGGATCACTATGGCAATTGTGAGCACGATACACAGTATATTGATGAATGTGGCAAAAACTTCCATTATCGCTCCCTGCCAAGTTCCAGTGCTTTTTCATACGCTGCCGCGACCGCTTGCGCCAGTATGGCACGCAGGCCGCCTTCCTCCAGCACCAGCAGGCCCTCGGCCGTGGTTCCTCCCGGCGAGGTGACTGCGTCCCGCAGTTCGGCCACGTGTTGACCGCTTGCCTCAGCGTATTTGGCCGATCCTATGATCGTCTGCACCACCAGTTCCGACGCGGTTGAGCGGGGCAATCCTATGCGTACTCCCGCCTCTATAAGGGCTTCAATTATCAGGAAAACATAGGCCGGTCCGCTCCCGCTGATGGCCGTGGCCATGTCTATGTATTTTTCCTCCTCAACGTAGATCTCTTTACCCAGCGAGGCTAGAACCTCTCTGGCCATATCTTTTTGATCCTTGAATACTGAATCTGTAGCGGTCCATACGCTCATACCCTCAGCAATCCGGGCTGGAGTGTTGGGCATGACCCTGACTATAGAGCGATGAGCCAGGAGCATATTTATGGCGTCTATTTTAATGCCCGCCATTATGGAGAGCACCAGCTGGTTACTTTCGATTCTGCCCCGAAGCCCCTCCGAAATCCCGCTGAACACCTGGGGTTTTACCGATAGCACCACGATATCCTTACCCTTTACCGCCTCGATGTTATTCTGAACGCACTGTATGCCATAGCGTTTATTCAGTTCACCGAGCCTGAACTCCGATATATCGCTGGCGGTGATGTCATCCGCCTGTGCTGAGCCTCTGGCAATTATTCCGGAGATCATGGCCTCGGCCATATTCCCCGCTCCTATAAATGCGATTCTCATTGCGTCCTCCGCTCACCGAATATGGCCCGGCCGATCCTCACGATTGTTGCGCCCTCCTCCACGGCCACTTCCAGATC
>JAWOBX010000110.1:0-9126 GCA_046484125.1 Dehalococcoidia bacterium
CGTTAAGGCTGGCGATGTCAACGAGGTGATACTGGTGGGCGGCCAGACAAGGATGCCAAAGGTGATCGAAAAGGTTAAGGGCATCTTCGGCAGGGAGCCCCACAAGGGTGTAAATCCGGACGAAGTGGTGGCGATCGGAGCGGCCATTCAGGCGGGTGTGCTTGGCGGTGATGTTAAAGACGTCCTGTTGCTGGATGTCACTCCGCTGACGCTGGGCATTGAGACCCTTGGCGGGGTGATGACGCCGCTTATTCCGAGGAACACCACCATACCGACATCCAAAACGGAGACATTTACCACAGCAGAGGATAATCAGTCCAGCGTCGAAGTCCATGTGCTCCAGGGAGAGCGGCCTATGGCCAATGAGAACAAGACCATCGGCCGGTTTATGCTGGATGGCATACTGCCGGCGCCGCGGGGTGTACCCCAGATTGAAGTGACCTTTGACATAGATGCCAACGGTATATTGAATGTAACCGCGAGAGACAAGGGTACCGGCAAAGAGCAGAAAATCACCATAACGGCCAGCTCGGGACTTTCCAAGGACGAGGTGGACCGGATGGTGAGGGAAGCGGAGCAGCACGCCGAAGAGGATCAGCGCCGAAAGGAAGAGATAGATACCCGCAACCAGGCTGATAACATGGCCTACAATGTGGAAAAAACGCTCCGCGACACCGGGGACAGGATCCCGGAGGGGCTCAAATCGGAAGCCGAGGAGAAAATCTCGGCGGTTCGGTCAGCCCTGCAGGGGACCGATAGCGAGCAGGTGAGACGAGCCACCCAGGAACTGGAAAGCGTAATGCAGCGCATAGGCTCGGAAGTATACAGCCACAGCGGCGCCGCGGCAGGAGGTGGTTATGCTAAGGAAGAGGGCGAAGACCAGCAGGATGAGGGAACCGTGGAGGGCGAATTCAGGGAAGTATAAATCGCTTAATCAGGGAGCGAATGTGACGCTGACTGACCGGGGCGCGATGACTCATGGTAGAATACAGGGATTATTACCGGATACTGGGGGTGGACAGGAACGCCTCCGATGATGAGATCAAAAAAGCTTACAGGCGGCTGGCCCGCCAGTATCACCCGGATGTCAACCCTGACGATCCGCAGGCCGAGAGCAAATTCAAAGAGATAAATGAGGCATACCAGGTACTGGGGGATAAAGAGAAACGTAAAAAATATGACCAGCTTGGAGCCAACTGGGAGCAGTACGAGCAGTTTAGCAAGTCGGGCGCGGGTGCGCGGGAGGGGCCTTTCCAGTGGGGGCCGCGGTATTACAGTACTGGCGGCCCCCAGTATGAATACCGCACGCTGAGCGAAGAGGAGATACAGGATCTCTTCGGGGGTGGAGGCGGGTTCTCCGATTTCTTCAAAACCTTTTTCGGCGAATCTGTGGGGGAGGAACGAGGAAGGTACCGGCCCGGCCCGCAGAAAGGCAGAGACCTCAAACAGACTGTGGAGATTTCTCTGGAGGAGGCCTTTCAAGGTACCACCAGGAGGATTCAGATAACAGACGGCGGCGGCAACGTAGCCAGAACTATCGAGGCCAAGATTCCCCCTGGCGTGGAGGATGGTTCCAGAATCCGTCTCGCGGAACAGGGGGCACCGGGGCTGGAGGGGGGAAAGCCGGGTGATCTTTATGTGATAACAAAAGTCAGGCCTCATAAACGGTTCGAGCGAAAGGGCCGAGACCTGCATACGGATGTTAAGGTGCCCGTAACCACAGCTATGCTGGGTGGTGAAACGGAGTTCAAGGGTTTCGATGGCAGGAAAATCAGCCTGAAGATACCACCGGAAACCCCAAATGGCAGGGTTTTTCGCCTCAAAGGCAGGGGGATGCCCCGGATGGACAGCCCGAAGGAACGGGGAGATCTTTATGCAAAGGTCAATGTGGAGATACCTCAGAACCTCTCACAGCGGGAAAAGGAGATATTTGAGGAGATCGCCGAAATAAGGAAGGGTTGACCGCCTGGCTGAATGCAGTACTTAGTTTCAGTAGTATGTAATAGTACTAATTCTTTTGGTGAAGACTAATACCTTCCCTTCAATAGAGAGGGGTCCAATCGGACTAGGAATGGAAAGCCCCCTGGTTGGAGCGTTTTAAACAGCCGGGGGATGCCCTCAAGCCGGAGGATGAGTTAATATCGGAATCACCTGAATAACAGGAATCTAGGATGACGTTTTCGATGAAATGTCATAAGGAGGTGCAGATATGGTTGTAGAGAGGCTGCTGCCATCGGCAGCAAGGCATGCGAGAAGGGGGGAATCCGGGGCTCGCCAGGAGCTTTCAAACCTTCTGGAGAACCTCGGCCGCTGGCCGGTACTTTCGGGATTGGCGCGCGAGCTTCCGTTCGTGGAAGGGAACTGGATACCACCGGTGGACGTATATGAGAAGCCGGATAAATATATAGTCAAAGCCGAGCTGCCGGGGGTGAAGGAGGATGACCTCGACATCTCGGTATCAGAGGATGTTCTTACCATCAAAGGGGAGCGGAGGTATGAGCGCGACGAGGAGGAGGAGGATCTGTATCGCAGAGAGCGCGCTTACGGTTTCTTCAAACGTAACATCAACCTGCCCTCAGCCGTTGATGAGGAAAAGGTGGAGGCCGGTTTAGAAAACGGCGTGCTCCAGGTGCAACTCCCGAAGACGGAGGAGACCAGGGCCAGAAAGATACCGGTTTCAACCAGCAAGAAGTAGCTGAGGAGGGCCGGAAACATAATCCGTTTCCGGCCCGATGAAACGATGTCACCGTAGGGGGAGTTACAGGAATTTATTTGTAAAGGAGACATAATGGCAGAGAGCGTATACAAATTCATTGAGCTGGTTGGAACCAGCAGCGAATCATGGGAAAAGGCGGCCACGGCCGCCGTCGAAGCCGCGGGCAAGAGCCTGAAGGACCTCAGGATAGCGGAGATCACCGAGCTGGATTTGCAGATGGAGAACGGCAAGGTGAGCAGCTATCGGGCAAAGGTAAAGGTTTCCTTTAAGTATCACGGAGAAGAGTAGGCCGGGCAGGGTTTAACTCGCGGAACTGGAATGCAGGTCGACGGACGGAGAAATCCGTCCGTCGACCTGTCATGATGATGCACCCGAACGCTTGCCTGGTGTTCAGGGAACCTCTGAATAAGAGGTGACTTCGTGATTATGGGGTGTCCCCCAGGTTTAAAAGTCCCCATGATTGGGAGATTTAGGGGGTTGATCGCAGGTTCCCTAAGTATTTTACTTGAGGGATGATTCTGCATGAGGAGAGAGTATGTTCGAGCGAATGATGGTATGTCTGGATGGATCCCCTCTGGCGGAACAGGTTATACCCTGTGCCAGGGAGGAGGCATCACATTTTGGCGCCAGGCTGGTGCTTTTGCAGGTAGTCAGGGTTGCCTCGGATATGGTCAGCGTTGAAAACCCCGAAATGGTAGTGGACAATGTCCCCGAGGTACCGGTCGAGGAAAAGGAGGCGCTGGATTATCTGGAGAGTGTAGCTGGCCCTCTGCGCCGGGTTGGCCTTGATGTGGAATGTGCGGTGACCAGGGAAAGCGTCAGTACAGGCAAGGATATAATCAACTTTGCCACTGAGAAATCAATAGATCTGATAATCATGTCGACCCATGGGCGCGGCGGTTTGAGCAGGATGCTGTTCGGGAGTGTAGCGGAGGTTATCATGAGCTATTCGCGTCTGCCGATGCTTGTAATAAGGCCAAGGGAATAAGCAAATCGGGAAAAACTTTAAATTCCCCGATATTATATTACTCCGGATCTATTGTCTATCCCGAAATTTTTTCACTCCTCCAGGTAGTCTTCGAGGTTCCTCAGACCAGGTGGCTCTCTAAGCTTTCGCAAAGCATCGTTCTCTATCTGACGGATACGCTCACGGCTGACGTCGAAATCGTGACTTATCTCCTCGAGCGTCCGGTTACGCCCGTCTTCAAGTCCAAACCGAAGCTGGAGAACCTTTTTCTCACGCGGTTTAAGTGTGGAAAGCGCCTCCTCCATCTGTTCCCGGAGGAACATATCCGATGCCACATCGCTGGGTGAGGCTTGCTGACTTGCCATAAAATCGGCAATCTGGGTATCCCCGTTCTCGCCGACCGGTGTCTCCAGTGAAACCGTCTTGCGGGTCATTTCGAGTACATCTTCTATTTGTTTCGGCGTTTTACCTATAGCCTCGGCAAGCTCCTCAGTTGTCGCCTCACGTCCGTGCTGGTGGGTGAAGCGGCGATTTATCTGCCGCAACTTGTTAAGTGTTTCCACTGTATGCACCGGGATTCGGATGGTCCTGGCCTGGTCGGCTATACCTCTTGTTATGGCCTGTCGAATCCACCAGGTGGCGTAAGTACTGAATTTGTATCCGCGGCGGTAGTCGAATTTGTGGGCCGCGCGAGCCAGTCCTAAGTTGCCTTCCTGAATCAAATCCAGTAACGCCATACCCCGCCCGCTGTATTTCTTGGCGATGCTTACCACCAGCCTCAAGTTTGCCTCTATGAGTTTCTCCCGGGCCTGCTCGCCTTGATAGCTGACTTCAGCCAGACGCCGTTCGAGAGCTTTCTCGTTGATGGAGGCCAAAGCTTTCGCCTTCCCCCGGATATCCGCATCACCGGTTTTATCCAGCAGGCCCTCCCTCTCCATTTGTTGAACCACTTCCTGACCAATCAGGGCGCACTCCGTGGACAAGTCTATAAGAGCCCGTTCCGCCTGCTCGCGCGAAAGGTGTTGACGCTCAGCTATCGAAGCAGTCAACGCAGGATTGATGAGACCGCCAAGCAATTGTCGAACGCCGGGCGAGAAGAGGGACTCATGGATGGGGGTGCCTTCGTGTGCCCCAATATGATGCCGGACTTCATCGATCAAATGGGATTTTCGAGCCATCTCCACTATGAAACACGCGGCAAGGTCAGCTATAGACGGGCTTTGCCCGTGACCCTTCTGCCACGACTTCTCAACTTCGTCTATTCGCCTGGCGAGCTCGACTCTGTCGCCCAGTCTGGCTTCATCTTCCGCGCTCAGCAGGGGAAATTCCCCCATATCCATCATATACATACGGGTCAGATCTTCCAGTGTCTCCCTCGATTCCCTTTGCTTCTCCTGTCTGTTTATTTCTATTTGCTCAAATTTCTCTTCAGGTCCTTTAACCAGTTCCATTTTATTTAAATCCCCCCCATAATATAGACCCATGATCAAGCCATTTCCGCTCACTGACCATCCGCCATTCCACGTATTTTACGGGATCTTAACGCGGGGCGATGCATCCCATTGCTCCTGATAATTAAGATGTAGGCACATAGTATATCAACCGGGTCTCCGCGGAGGCAACCCTGCTACAGCGATGTTCTCCGGATTCGTGTTGCTCCAGGGCTTTCAAGCGCCTTTATGCCTTACCTCAAAAACGATTCATTCGACAACAAGATGATTTCTGACGCTTCGAACCCCCGGAGTGTGTCTCGACGTATCCCAGGCATCCAGGTACACTGTCCAGGTGGGAACGGTTCCCGAGAGGGTGACAACCCCGTTTTCCACTTCCACGTTGATGTTTTCGGCTTCGGCTGAGATATCCTCCCGGAGAGCCCGGTTTATGTCATCCGCGATATCGGCATCGGGTATATTCTCAGGAGACTCAACGTACAGCCTGTTCCTGACAGCCACCACACCCTCCATGACTGAAGCCATCTCCTCCGCCCTGACCTTTTGAGGGTAGGAATCTATCCGGCCTTGCAAAGTTACTTCGCCGCCTGAGACGGAGACGCGGATGGATGGTGAAGCGGTGCCAGGCTCCAGGCGGAGTATCTCCGTGATTCGAGACTTGAGTTCCTCATCGGAGATCGGCATGACCTCCCCCTTTATTTTCAGCCGGTTATCGACTGAGTGTATTTGTGGCATGTTGAGGGCAATGTCCTCGGCTACCTTGCGTGCCCAGAGGGTTTTTACCATACCTGTCAGGACCGCGCTGCCGTTCTGTATCTCCACTCCCAGAGCCGCGACATGGCCCGGCCTGTGACGGCTCACCTGATCGGTTATCGCCTCCTCGATCTGATGGCTCTGTATCATTGTTTTCTCCTCTCCGCCCGGAAGATCAGGAACCCGCCTCCTGCTCCGGGCTCGTCTTCGAAACGCGCGGCCGGGGCCTGTCAATCAACTCAACGGTGCTTGCCTGCAAACCTTCCTCACCCTGCTTTGCGACAAACCTGACCCCCGCCCCGATCTCAAGCCGCTCGAAATCGCGGTTGAGCACACTGTTACGGTGAAAGTAAATATCTCCACTTCCATCCAGTGGTTTCAAAAAGCCATAACCTTCATCGCTGTGGATCTTGCTTACGAAGCCGTTGACCTCATCCTCCAGATGTTCCTTAACCTGGCCCCGCTGTTTTTCAACCAGTTCCCTGGTCTGGCGCTGGGCGGCCTCAAAGGCGTTTCGTATCACCGTTTGCAGCGGCTCTTCGCGTTTGCCTTTAGTCGATTCCCGCTTGGCGACGACCTCGTGGCCGGGCGGGATGGTCAGGTCGATCCGCACCCGGTAGGGATTACCGGTTCGCTGATGCCTGTGCGGGCCTTCAATCGCCACCCGCGCACTGATGATGTGGTCGCAGATCTTCTCAAGCTTCTGCAGTTTGTTACTGACCAGCTTTTCGATCTCTTCTGTTGGCTCCACGTTACGATAGGTTATTTCCGGCTGTACTTCCATTGGGTCACCCCTATGCCTGCCGAATATAAATGCCGATATTCGATTGCTTCGGCTGCATCCTTTCTCGTCATCAGTCTATCTCGGAGCAATAGACCGGCGCATCCCTCTTTCAGTTATTCCCGATTAGACAAAAGAGCTATTATACCCTGTTTCTGTGCTCAAAGTTTCGGCTGCTGCTCCAGCACAAGGAACAGGGACGCCAGCGGCGGTATGTTCAGCGTAAGTGAATGGAACCGGCCATGAGATGGGATTGGAACAGAGGCCAGCCCACCCATATTGCCCTCGCCGGATCCCCCGTAATCTAGAGCGTCACTGTTAAGTGCCTCTCGATAGAACCCTGATCTCGGAACACCGACCCGGTAGTTGGAGCGTGGTACCGGTGTGAAATTAAAGACACCAATTACCGTTTCATCCTTGATGGCGCTCCTGCGAATCAGGCTGATAATACTGGATTCCATATCCTGGCAATCGATCCATTCGAATCCGGCCGGGCTGGTATCCAGCTCATACAGCGCGGGATGGCTTCGGCAGAGATGATTGATATCGTTTACCCATCGCTGCAGGCCCTGGTGAGGGGAATACTGCAAAAGGTACCACTCGAGGCTTTCGTCGTGTGCCCACTCCCGTCGCTGCCCGAACTCGTCTCCCATGAACAGCAGTTTTTTACCTGGCTGGGCATACATATAGCCGTAGAGTAGCCTCAGGTTGGCGAACTTCTGCCAGTCATCTCCGGGCATCTTGCTTAACATGGATGCTTTACCGTGTACCACCTCATCGTGCGAAAGGGGCAGCACGAAGTTCTCTGAGAAGGCATACATCCCCCGGAAGGTCAGCAGATTATGGTGATACCGCCGGTGAATGGGTTCCCTGGACATATATTCCAGGGTGTCATGCATCCATCCCATATCCCACTTCAAGCCAAATCCCAGTCCGCCGACATAGGTCGGGCGTGAAACCGAAGGCCAAGCGGTGGATTCCTCGGCTATGGTGTGTACGCCTTCCGTTTCTCCATATACCACTTCGTTGAATCTCCTCAGGAAGTCAATCGCCTCGAGGTTTTCATTGCCGCCGTATTTGTTCGGTATCCAGTCGGCGCCTGTGCGGGCGTAATCGAGATAGAGCATGGAGGCCACAGCGTCGACACGCAGTCCGTCAATATGATAACGCTCCAGCCAGAAAATGGCGTTGCTGAGAAGAAAGCTCTGGACTTCATGCCTCCCGTAATTGAAGATGAAGCTGTTCCAGTCGGGATGGATGCCCTGCCTTGGGTCGCTGTGCTCATAAAGATGGGTACCGTCGAAGTAGCCCAGGCCGTGAGCGTCGCTTGGGAAGTGAGACGGTACCCAGTCAAGGATCACGGCTATGTTGTGCTGGTGCAGGCGGTCCACAAGGTACATGAAATCCTGCGGTGTTCCATAGCGGCTTGTCGGGGCGAAAAAACCGGTTATCTGATAGCCCCACGAGCCGTAGAACGGATGTTCCATGATGGGCATAAACTCGACGTGAGTGAAACCCATCTCCTCCAGGTAACCAGGCAGTTCCTCGGCCAGTTCTCGATAAGTCAGGTATCGGTTCTCCTCCTCTATTTTTCTCCGCCAGGACCCGGGATGCATTTCATAGATACACATGGGCGATTTCAAATCGTTGAACTTTGTTCTCGTCCGCATCCACTGTTCATCTCCCCACTCATAGTCAATATCCCTGACAATCGAAGCTGTCGCCGGAGGCAGCTCGCAGAAAAACGCGAAAGGGTCCGCCTTATCAACCGTATAATCCCCGTGCCGCGAGCGTATATGGTATTTGTATAGGGTCCCGTCTCCAGTATCGGGGATAAATCCCTCCCAGATGCCCGATTCCCCTTTTGACGCCAGGTGATGGGCGGAGTCGTCCCACGCGTTGAAATCGCCAATCACGGATACCTGGCTGGCGTTTGGCGCCCAGACCGCGAAATAAGTGCCCGGTGTTTCATCGATCTGAACCGGGTGGGCGCCGAGCTTATCGTGAAGCCGGTAATGGGAACCCTGGTTGAACAGGTAGAGATCCTCATCCGTCAGCAATGAGAAATCATTGCGTACCGGGTTGCCCGCTTCCGGCCTGTTCTGTGATGTCTCCTGTTCGCTGGTACTTTTATTCCGCATTTTCCAACGCCTCCCCTGAAAACGGTTTTGCATATTCTTCGTCTGTCATTCCCGACTCTGATCGGGAATCTCTCTCGCCTTCGGCGGCCTTTGCCCACCCGCCCTTTATTTCCTCGGGGCCTGCGGCCCCGAAACCCCGGCCTTGTGTCCTCTCGCCCCTCGGGGGAGAGAGTTAGAGTGAGGGGGTAATCACTTATCTGCTGTCCTCTTTCGCCTCCGGCGGTCTTTACCCACCCGCCGACCCTTATTGATCCGGGGGTCCGGGGGTGTCCCCCGGATCAATAAGGGTCGACGGGTGGGTAAAGATCTCCGGAGGC
>JAWOBX010000095.1:0-61015 GCA_046484125.1 Dehalococcoidia bacterium
TCTAAGGAACCTCTTCAGTAAGAGATGACTTCGGTAATCTGGGGGTATTCCCCAGCTTCATAAGTTCCCCATGATCGGGGAATTCAGAGTGTTGATCAGATGGTCCTCAGTGAATTTTCCCTGACGGTTCTGTACAAATGTTGAAGCAATGCTACTTTCACCCCATTGCTTCACTTGAAAAGCTGACTACACCGGCGACGTACTCGCAAAGCGCGAGTACGTCGCCGGTGTAGTCAGCGTCGGATGGTTAGTGGGAACAAGGCTTAGTAACTTAAGGAACCTCTTCAGTAAGAGATGACTTCGGGGGTGTGGAGTTATCTCCCAGCTTTAAAAGTCCCCCGTAATTGGGGGACTTAAGGGGTTGATCAGAGGGTCCCTCATTAGTTTTACCCTTTCATCAAACCCCTCTCCTCCGCCACGCAGCGTACGCCACCCGCATCCATAGCCGCAATACATCTGTTACAATGATCGCAATCCGACCCGGATATTTCACCGGATTGCAGTCTTTTTACAAAGTCGGCATCCCTCACGGTGGCCCTTCCTATCTCAATGAACTCAAATCCTTCATCCATAACTCTTTCCATATCATAGAGCGAGAGCACTCCACCAATATAGATTACCGGAATCTTCAATGCCTCTTTAAATCTGCGGGCCCCCTCCAGCAGGAAAGTCGGTTCGAAGGGATATTCCTCAACCATAAAGCGCCCGAATAATATGAGTCCCAGCCTGAGCACCGGATTACTCTGATTCCTGGCCATATCGGCGGAAGGTACATTTCCCCTCATCATGTATAAAGGTGTCCTCGCCGTGAACCCGCAACTCGGTATAACCGCTCCGGCCCCCGAAGCCTCGAAAATCCGCGCAACCTCGACCGCCTCATCTAGTTCCAGTCCGCCTTTAAATCCGTCGCGCTGATTCATTTTGACCATAATGGGGAAATCGGGGCCCACTATCTCTCTTGTTCGCTTTATTACAGACGCCGGAAACCGTGCCCTGTTCTCCAGCGAGCCCCCGTACCGGTCTTTCCGATGATTTGTCCAGGGTGAAAGGAACTGGCTCAACAGGTAGCCATGGCCGGAATGAATCTCCACGGCATCGAACCCCGCTTCCTTCGCCAATCCCGCGGCCCTGGCAAAATCCTCGATTTTACCCTCTATCTGGCCCTCTGTCATCTCTTTGCAGATTGACATGCGAAAAAGGCAGAACTTGCGCGAGGCCCCGATTGGTCTCGTTCCTATTTCACTGCGGCTGGCGAAAAAACCGCAGTGGCCTAACTGTATTGAGGCTTTAGCACCTTCATCATGCACGGCGTCTGTAAGCCGCCTCAGGTCAGTTAAAACCTCTTCCCTCATCCATAGCTCGTGGCCGAAGGCCCTCCCGTCAAATGTCACTGAACAATATGCCACTGTAGTCATCGCGACCCCCCCTTCAGCCACCCTCCGGTGATGCTCAATCAGTCCATCCGTTACCATTCCCTCCTGGCAAAGCCCTTCGAAGCACCCGGACCTGATTATACGATTCCTCAACCTCAACCCGTCTATTGCCCCCGCGGTAAATACCCGGCTTTTCACCTCAGTACTCACTGGCTTGCTCCTTTTCTGCAGTTTAGGTTGGCCGCTTAACCGTAACTCTTCCGATTGGTTCTTATGGTAGATTTGTTCGATGCGAATTTCAACCCTGTTAACTAATCGTAAGTATACTGAAAAAAGCCTCACCTGTAATCCTATAGAATCCCTCACGGAGAATAATATGTCCTAATGGTTCATTTCTAACGATTTATATGAACCAATTGGCACCATAATAGGTGAATAAGCGTAACTTATGCGTCGAAACCCCCTCGCAGGGTTGTCTTTTTTGAAATAAATATGTATAATGCAAACGTGTCGGAAGTAAACGAATATAATTCATAGCTGATCACAAAACTACAGGGGGCAAGATGGGTGTACTAGAAGATATCTCCAAAGCTGTCGAGGAACTGGAAAAAGAAAAAGCTCTTTCCCTGGTGCGGCAGGCCATTGACGAAGGGGTTGATCCGCCCAAGATAATTCAGGCTGGTATCGTGCCCGGATTGCAGGGTGTGGGTAAAAAGTTCGAGGCGGAGGAGTACTTCCTCGCCGAGTTGATGATGGGAGGCAAAGTCTCTCAGGCATGCATCGACCTGGTAACCCCTCATCTCCCGGACACCACGGGGAGCAAAGCCGGAACAGTGGTAATCGGCGCTGTAGAGGGCGATCTGCACGATATTGGCTACGGGCTCGTTGCCACTCAACTTGAACTCAATGGTTTCGAGGTTCACAAGCTGGGAGTCAACCTGCCGGCGATGACCTTTATCGATAAAGCGAAGGAGCACAACGCGGATATAATCGGCCTGTCCGCATTTCTGGTAACCACCATTCCCAACTGCAATGAGGTCATTAACTACCTCAGAGATATGGGGCTTAAGGATAAATACAAGGTGATAATAGGTGGAACGGAAACCAGCCAGGAAAAAGCGGATGCGATGGGCGCTGATGGCTGGGCCCCCAACGCCGTGGAAGCGGTCAAATTGTGCCAGCGACTTATGGGCCGCTAGTTTCCAGATTGTTAGCGAGGAGGAGAGGATTAGATGATCCCCATTATCGAGTTCCAGGAACGGGCTTTAAACGGCCCGGTAATGAAGAGTGATGAGTTTGATTTAGAATTCTCTATGAAAATCCGCGAACTGGTCAAGAAATACAACATTGAATATAACGAGAATGAACTGGTAGTAGACGATGACACGGCTGACGCGGTATACCAGGCAGCGGTTGAACTTCTGGCCGAAGTCGGTATCTACCATATGGATACCGAACGGGTAATCAAGCTTACCAGAGAAGAGATCGAAGAGGTTGCGGGGGAATACCGGGGGAACCCCGGCCGTCATACGTTCGGCAAAGGCAAGGACCAGGTGACAGTTGAATACCGGGCCAGCACGGATAAGAGGCCGCCCACTTTGTATGCCGGCTCGTGGGGAGTGGCGAAAGAGGAATGGTACAAACCTTATATAAAATCCTTCGTCCAGGAAGAAGCCATAGAGGCGATGGGAATAACCGCCGGTTTGGCCAATCTGGGTAACGTGAGGGCAAAGGCCGGAACTCCCAGCGAGGTCATCGTCGGGCTCTGGGAAAACGAGAGCGTAAAAGAGGTGGTCGAGGAGGTGGGAAGACCGGGGATGCATCTTGGATTGCTGGCCACACTTAGCAGCGCCGGTGGCATCATGACCGTAGTAGGAGCAGGCTTCCGGGACGCGCACAACACCCAGATCGGCGTTCATATCATACCGGAGATGAAGATAAGCTGGAGCCAGTTCGTTCTCGCCCATTATTGCCAGTTGCGGGGAATTCAGCCATGGCAGAGCTCAATGTCGATGATCGGAGGCCTTTGCCGTAATGCCGCGGACGCGGCGGTTGGATTGACAGCGAACCTGCTTGGCCAGCTTTCCTACGCTCAAGGCCAGTTGTGCAGCCTGTTCACCAATCATATGGACGGAAAATCGGCCACCAAGCCGACACATTGGGCATTCAGCGCGGCCGCCCGTGCTTCTGAGCGAAATATAAAAGTGTGTATCGGCGGATGCGCTGCCGGCGTCCTCTGCAAGTCGCCGTTCACCCTGATTCAAGCTGTAAATATGGCCAGTCTGTTCACCGCCAGCGGTATGTCCTACTGCTGGATAGCGGGGAATACAGGCATAGAGGCCCGGTACACAGGTGAGGTAATGAACGCCATAGCGGGTATGGAGCGAGAGCAGGCCAATGAGCTGATTAATAACATGATGGAACTGCAACAAAAGTACGCTCCCGAGGTCAAAGGCAATACCTGTAAATTCCCGGATGTGTATGACCTGGAAACAGTCAAACCACACGGATGGTATGTTGACTACATTGAAAAGGCAAAGGAGGAACTTGCAAGCTGCGGAGTTCCCTACTAACGATAATTCAAATGACCAGTTTAATCGAGAGATGCTGATTATCGGAGAATCCCTCAACGCCACTATTCCATCTGTTCGGCAGGCAGTCATTGAACACGATGAAAACAAGATTGCCTCTCTCGCGCGCACTCAGGCGGAGTGTGGGGCAAATATGCTTGACGTCAACGCCGCTGTACCAGAGCAGGACGAGGTCGAGAATCTGAGATGGATGGTTAAAACGGTGCAGAGGGCGACCGACCTGCCCCTGGTTCTGGACAGCTCAGATCCACGGGCAATCGAGGCGGCACTGGAAATCTACAGGGGGCCACCCCCAATCCTTAACTCCATAACCGGGGAGATGACCGAGGGACATCACCACCTCCTCGAACTCGCTGTCATGAACGGCTGCGGATTGGTTGTTATGTGCATGGATGAGACAGGGATTTCCCCCGACGCGGAAGTCAGGTTCTCCATAGCGGTGAAATTGTTCGAACGGGCCAGAGCCGCCGGACTCAGTCCTGAGAAAGTCTATGTAGACCCCCTCGTTATGGCCATAGGTGCTGATTACACCGCGGGCGCAACCTCCCTTCATGTCCTGCGCCTCATTCAGGAACGTTTGCCACAGGTGTACACGTTCTGTGGTGCCAGCAATATCAGCTGGGGAATGCCCATGCGCAGACTACTCAATCGAACCATGATCTCCATGCAGGTTTCACTGGGAATGCACGCTTTTCTCGTTGATGTGCGTGATAGCAAATTGATGTCCACGCTGATTGCGGCAAAGGCGCTCATCGGTCAGGATGAGTGGGGAATGGAGTACATAAGAGCCTATCGGACCGGGAGACTCAACGCCTGATGAGAACAGGATTAATCGTTTGCGGAGCACTGGGCCGTGAGGTAAAGAACATAGTGCGCAAGCACAGGTGGAATGCATCCATTCTCGGAGTGCCACCCCTCAATCATATGTATCCGCTCCGTATAGCTCCCGATGTAGAGAGGCGAATCCTGAAACTTCGGGCTGATTGTGATAACATAGCTGTCGTTTACGGTGAATGCGGCACGAGAGGAACCCTTGATGAGGTTCTCAATAGATACGGGGCAAAGCGAATCGACGCACAGAATTGCTATGAAATGTATGCCGGAGAGATGTATCAGGAGTTGCTGGAAGAGGAGAGAGGAACTTTCTTTCTCACGGATTTCCTGGTCCGCACTTTTCACCGAGCCGTCATCGAAGGGCTGGGGCTGGATCGTTTTCCCGAGTTAAAAACTGACTATTTCCATAATTGCAGGAGAATCGTTTACCTGGTTCAGAGAAGAGACCCCGAGCTATTGAGACGCGCGGAATCGATCTCTGAGTATATCGATGTTCCGCTGCAGGTTTACGATACGGGACTTAAGAACCTTGAGGACCGGCTCACAGACCTTTTTAGCAGGCTGCGCTTGGGTTCAACCGAAAACAGGCAGAGAATCCTCTCATTCTGAATGAGGTGAATAACGCGTGAGACCTCCGCAAACACCCGCACGGTATTTTTCACGGCCAACAGGGAATAAGTGGGAATTGTTATCAGTTGACTTTTCGATGAACAATCAGTATTAAGGAGTTGGTTAATGGCAGACAAACCTCAGACATGGGATATCGAATGCGATTTCATCGCTGTCGGCTCCGGTATAGGCGGACTTACGGGCGCCATTATTGCCCATGACATCGGCCTGAAAACAGTGATACTGGAGAAGGCTCCCAAGCTCGGCGGCGTCTCAGCACTCTCAGGAGGTGAGATCTGGGTTCCCAACAACCACGTAATGAAGCGCCAGGGTATAAAGGATACGCGCGACGAGGCAAAACAGTACCTCGACTTCCTGTCAGGAGGGTTTGCCGAGCCGGAACTGGCCGAAATATTTCTTGACACAGCGCCGGTAGTTTGCGAGTACATGGAGGAGAAAGCAGGCGTTCGCTGGAAAACAATCCCCGATTTCGCTGATTATTTCTATCCCCATGCTCAGGGAGCGTTGAGAGAGGGGCGATACCTCGAAACCGAGATATTCAAGGGTTCCGACCTGGGAGAGTGGGAGTCACTGTCGCGCCTGACCCCTCATATGCCCTGTGGAATTACCGCCGAGGAGATGTTTAACTGGGGTGGCGGCGCATGCATGCTCAAATGGGATTTCGCGTTACTGGGCGAGAGGATGTCCGAGGGTTATCGCACCTTTGGCCCGGGAATGATGGCCTATTTCATCAAGGCAGCAGTTTTAGATAGACAAATCCCGGCGTATCTTAATACCGGTGTAAAAGAGCTGGTGATGGATAACAATCGTGTTGTCGGCGTGCGCGCCGAACAGGACGGAAAGGATATCTGGATCGGTGCCCGTAAGGGTGTGCTCCTCTGTATGGGAGGGTATGACTGGAATGAAGAACTGGCCAGATATTACGAACAGATGCCGGAGTTGCGTTCCGCCTGTCCGCCCCAAATCGAGGGCGATCACCTGATATTCGGCTGTGAAATCGGAGCACAGGTAGCTGTTATTCCAGTGGGAACACTGGCGACCATGTTTGGCTACAACGTACCCAGCGAGGAGGCGGAAGGCAAGCCTCTGTGGCGATTATCCGCGGAAGGTGGTTATCCTCACGCAATCTGGGTTAATAAATACGGCCAGAGGTTCTGCGATGAATCCTTCTATCCGCAATACTCACCGACTCCGCACATCTGGGATGGCAACCGGAAAGAGCATACCAACTTTCCGGTATATATGATCTTCGATCAGAACCATCGCGATAAATATCCCATCGGCCATTTCGCGCCTGGAACAGAACTCCCCGAGGAAATGGTCAAGAGCGCCCCCACACTGAGGGAACTGGCCGGGATTATGGGAATCGACGCCGAAGGGCTGGAGGCATCGGTCACGCGCTTCAACGGTTTTTGTAAGGACGGTGTCGATAAGGATTTCGGTAAAGGGCAGTATCCGTGGGCCAACTTCATGACCGGAGACCTTACCAATCAGCCGAATCCCAATATGGGGCCACTGGAGAAGCCGCCTTACTATTGCCTCAAGTTAACGATCAACTCCGTCGGCATTGACTCCGCCGGCCTGAAAACCAATACCAACGGGGAAGTAATCCACGTACGAGGACGTCCGATAGCCGGCCTTTACGCGGCTGGTAACACGGCGGCAGCGCTGGATACCGGCGCCGGGTATCAGAGTGGATTCGCCTGCACTCGTGGGATGGTGTGGTCATATATCGCCGCCAGGCACGCTGCCGGCAGACAGTAATAATAAAAGCAAAGCCGTTGTTACCAGTTTATCAACCGTCATTGAAAATAAATCAGAATTAAGGAGGAATAAATGGCCAATATGCCCGATAAATGGGACCTTGAAACCGACATTCTGGTTATGGGTACGGGAGGATCCGGTTTGGTTGCCGCTATAGTGGCACACGACCAGGGATCTCGAGTGAGCGTAATCGAAAAGGCCGGCACTGTGGGAGGCGCAACGGCCGTTTCCGGCGGCTTCCCCTGGATACCCAACAACCACCTGGAAAAGGAACTGGGATTCGATGATTCCAGGGAGGACGCACTTACGTATATGAAATTCATCGCCCAGAGACAGGTAGACGACTCTCTTCTCGAGGCGTTTGTCGACAACGGTCCGGAGATGATCAAGTACATCGAGGATAATGCCGGGCTCCGATTCACTGTATCAGAAATGCCCGATTATCACGATACCAGGCCGGGGGGGAAATCCAGAGGCCGGAGCCTCGGCCCGCCGGCATTCGACTCCAATGAGCTCGGCGAGTGGAAGAACCGTTTGCGTCAGGCGCCGGTGGTCATCTTCCCCATGTCCTGGGAAGACTATGAGAAAAGCAACGCAAAAGCGGACCCCAGGAACCTGGATTATCGCGTGCTAGCAGAGAACATGATGAAGGGCATAGTGGGGATGGGCATGGCCACGATAGGCTATCTTCTTAAGGCCTGCCTCGACCGCGGTATTGAGCCCCTTATGGAGACCCCCGGGCGTGAATTGATCCAGGATAATGGGCGTGTCGTCGGTATACGGGCGGAACGAGAGGGCAGGGATTTTTACATTCGCGTCGGACAGGGCGTTATTCTCGCCTCCGGTGGTTTCGAGTGGAGCGAAGAGCTGAAGAAGCAGTTCATCCCCAGTCCATGGGTATGCCCGTTAAGTCCACCAAGCAATGAGGGCGACGGTTTGAGAATGGCTATGGCAATTGGTGCCGATCTCGGCAATATGCACCAGGTCTGGGGAGTGCCCTCGGTCATGATCCCGGGAGAGGAATACGAGGGAAAACCCCTCGGTCGAATGACGATGGGTGAGCGGGCGCTTCCTCACGTAATAATGGTAAATCGTAAGGGCAAGCGTTTCGTGGACGAATCATTCAACTACAGCGACGTGGCTAAAACCTACTGCGATATAGATCCGGTGGAATACGACCACCGCAACCTTCCTTCGTGGTGCGTCTTCGATCAACAGTTCAAGGATAAGTACATGGTGCTCACCAGCGCGCCTGGCGAGCCCGCTCAGGAATGGATGACTCAGGCTGATACACTGGAAGAGCTGGCCGAAAAAGCGGGTATCGACGCCGATAACCTCAAGGAGACGGTGAATAAATTCAATGAATATGCCGGACAGGGAGTCGACCCTGAATTCAATCGGGGAAGCACTGCCTATGATAGATACATGGGCGATCCGAACCACGGTCCGAATCCAGCTCTTGGCGCCATTGAGAAACCTCCATTCTATGCTATGTCCGTGATAAGAGGCGCTCTCGGTTCGAAAGGAGGGCCAATGACCAACGCCAGCGGCCAGGTGCTTCATGTTATGGGTGGAGTGGTTGAAGGCCTCTATGCCGCGGGCAATGTTATGGCCGCTACCAGCGGACCCGGATATGGTGGGGCCGGAAATACCATCGGGGCGGGGATGACCTGGGGCTATATAGCCGCCAGACACGCCTCCAAACAGGATAAGAAATAGAACGACAGAGGAGAACTTAAAATGCCTGAAGTCGAACATATGGAAATAGTCAAAGCTCCCCTCCCTACCTCATGGGAATTCTGCAGGGATATGAACAACTGGGTCCAGTTTCTGAAAGGCTATCAGAAGCATGAGGAAAAGAACGAATGGGACTCTGTGTGGTGGATCAAAGGTGATGTTGGCATTCTGGCCCGCACTGTTTCCTTCGAGGTACACATTGACGAATGGATTGAACAGGAAAGCGTCACCTTTTCCATGAAAGGTATCAGCGAGTCGATGACGGGGAAAGGCGCGCTGCGAATGGAGGCGGCCGACAACAATACCACCAAATTGACTTTTTACCTGGAGGTCAAAGCGGGCGGACTGATAGGGCCCATGGTTAACGCGGTACTGGGACCGGTGCTCAAACCAATAGCTGATGATTTCGCGGCAAAACTCAAGGCCAGACTCGAGGAAATAGCATCACAGTCCTGACCTTCTTACGCGCATGAGAAGAGACCAGATGATCACCCGCCTTAAGAGAAAAATGGCGTAGAGGCGCAATCGTTGCCTGCCCACAACTTTCAGGAGATGTCATTATGTCAAGTTTTGATAAACTGTTCAGCCCAATCCAAATCGGGAACATGGAAATCAAGAACCGGATAGTCATGTCCCCGATGACAACTCTGTTCGCCAATATGAAGGAGCAGATAACGGATCTGGCCCTTGACTACTATGTCGCACGAGCCAGAGGAGGCACAGGCCTCATCACTGTGGAAGCCTGTACGATTGATCGCCCACACAACTATCAGTTCAAATCCCTGGGCCTGTGGGACGATAAGTTCATAGCCAGGCACAAAGAACTGACCGACGCTGTTCACGCTCATGACACGAAACTGATCCCGCAAATCACTCATCCGGGCCCGGAGTCGCGAGCCCCTATACTTTTCAAGCAACCCGCAGTCGGCCCCTCTTCGGTTCAGTCCGAAATGACCGATGAGATATGCAAGGAACTCACTATAGAAGAAATCGAAGAGGTTATCGAAAAATATGGTGACGCGGCCAGACGCGCAAGAGAAGCCGGCTATGATGGAATGCAGCTTCATGCCGCCCACAGCTATATGCTGGCCGGATCCTTCCTGTCACCGCATCGCAACAAGCGAACAGACAAGTACGGCGGTTCGCTGGAAAACCGGGTCCGGTTCGTCCAGGAAGTCCTGGCAAACATTAGAGCCAAGGCTGGCGATGATTTCCCGATAGATATTCGGATATCCGGAGAAGAACGCATACCCGATGGGAACGATCTTCAGGACACACTCCGCATGGTCCCGCTGCTCGTGGAGGCAGGTGTCGATTCATTCCACGTTTCCGGGGGTGCAATCGATAAACTCGTCACCATGATCGAGGCCGGTCCGGAATATCCTCTCGGTTTCAATGTGTCTGCTGCCGCCGCAATCAAGAAGACAGTGGATGTTCCCGTAATGGTCGTTGGTCGAATTAAAGACCCCTACCAGGCTGAGGAAATACTTCAGAAAAACGAAGCTGATATGATCGTTATGGGGCGCGGGTTGCTGGCCGATCCGGAATGGCCCAATAAAGCCAGGGCCGGAAAGGCGGATGAAATACGCAAATGCATCTCCTGCCTGAATTGCTTCGATTCCCAGGCTATGCTGGAAGGACTCAGTTGCTCGGTTAATGGCGTGCTGGGCTATGAGAACGTAGAAGAATACCAGTTGAAACCGGCACCCAAATCAAAGAGCGTGATTATCATCGGTGGAGGCCCGGCCGGAATGGAAGCTGCCCGTGTCGCTTCTATCAGAGGTCATAAGGTCTCCCTGTACGATAAGCTTCCACGGCTGGGGGGCTCCGCCATCCTGGCGTCGATGGTTCACCCGGATAATGAGGATTTCATCAACTTCCTGATTACACAGATGAAGAAACTGGGAGTGACAGTAAAATTAAAGCAGGAAATGACCCCTGAGATGATCACCGCCCTCAAGCCTGATGTGGTTATAATCGCGGTAGGGCCTTCTCTGGTAACTACGAGGATACCCGGAGATGAGCAGCGTCACGTCCTCAGCGCCCCCGATCTCAAAGCGGTCATGGCCGGTAATCTCAGTGGCCCGGGAGCGGCAAAACTGCCTGCCTCAATTAAAATGGGATTGCGTCTGGCCCGGCCATTTATGCCACGTCTGATGAAACCATCCACCATACGAAGCTTGACCAAAACCTGGATGCCCGTCGGAAAACGAGTAGTTGTCATCGGAGGTGATCTGGCCGGCTGCGAACTGGCGCAGTTCCTGGGCGAACATGGTCGAAAGGTGACTCTGCTGGAAACCGGAGATACAATTGCCCCTGAAGTCGGTCCCAAACGGCGGGACAATCTGCAGGGCTTTCTAAATAGAGCCGGCGTGACCGTTTTCACTCAGGTGACACCAAAAGAGATCACCCGCAATACCGTTACCTTCGAGTCCGGCGATGGGAACTCTCAGGCCGTTGAAGCGGATAGCGTCATTGTCGCTGGTGAAGCCGAGTCGAACACGGGCATGTATGAGGCTCTGGAAGGCAAGGTCCCTGAAGTTTACACGATTGGTGATTGTGCCGCAATCGGACTGATCCGAAAAGCCACGGCAACAGCGATGGGTGTTGCGATCAAGATATAGAGAGTAACAGGGGCGGGAACCATATGGAAAGTACCTGCTCCCTGTATCGCTGGCAATGGAACCGGGCAGAGGCGTATATGCTATCCATGGTATATTAAATAAGCACGGGCTTACGGTAGAACTCTAAACCAGGCAGGTTCTTAGTGACCTCACTGACAAGCTTGTTCAGTCCTGTCCGAATCGGCTCGATGGAGCTGAACAACCGCATCGTAATGTCCACCATCTCTACGGGTGACTACTGCAACCGCGATGGCACCGTATCCGAGAAGCTCATCGGATATCTTGAAGCCCGGGCCAGGGGCGGTGTCGGGCTTATCAATACGGAACCTGTTACCATTGGGGAAAAGCTTCCATATACACCAAGAACCCTCGGAATCTGGGACGACAGGTTCATTCCCGGTTTACGACGGTTGACCGATATCCTGCACTCCCATGGTGCAAAGGTTCAGCCCCAGCTAATGCATCCGGGCCCCGAATCGCTGTCCCCTTTCTTCCATAAAACTCCCGCTAAGGGCCCATCTCCGGTCATATGCCACACCACCAAACAGGTATGCCATGAGATGACCCGAGACGAGATCGACGAGGCAGTCAAGCTGTTTGGAGAAGGAGCCAGGCGAGTCAGGGAGGCCGGTTTCGACGGAGTGGAGTTACACGCGGCCCACAGCTATATGCTCGTGGGTTCTTTTCTTTCCCCTCTACGTAACCGGAGGGCAGATGAGTACGGGGGGTCAATCGAAGGCAGGCTCCGTCTCCTCCTCGAGGTGATTGACAGTATAAAACAATCGGCCGGAAGCGACTTCCCCCTTACGTTGCGGATCTCCGGTGATGAGTTGACGCCCGGGGGGAATACTATCAATGATATGCAGCATATCGCCCCAATACTGGTTGAGGCCGGAGTCCACGCCTTCCACGTTTCGGCGGGAGCTTTTCCCAACTGGCGAATCATAGCGCCCACAGGGACGCCTTACGGATTAAATGTCGCTTTTTCCGCCGCACTTAAGGAAGTGATCGATGTGCCGGTTATGACGGTTGGCAGGATCAACGATCCGCGGCTGGCCGAAACAATTCTGCGCCGAAAACAGGCCGATCTGATCGTAATGGGCCGGGCGTTACTGGCCGATCCGGAACTCCCCCTGAAGGCCATGGAAGGCCGGTTCGATGATATAGCCCCCTGCATCTCCTGTCTGCTGGGATGCCGAGGAGTGACACCGGGAATGGCCATGACCTGTGTGGTCAATCCTGCTCTCGGTAGAGAACAGGAGATGACCATTACGCCTGCCACCGAGCCCAGGAAGGTGATGGTAGTAGGAGCCGGCCCCGGCGGGCTGGAAACCGCCAGGGTGGCGGCGTTGAGGGGTCATCAAGTAGATCTCTATGAAAAAGAGCAGCGAATCGGCGGTCAGTTTAACCTCGCAGCCGTACCGCCCATGAAACAGGAACTGGTCAAAGTACTCCGCTACCTGTCGATACAGGCGGAGAAAGCGGGGGCCAACATTCGGTTGAATACAGAGGTAACTCCGGAAATCATCGCGGAAGCCGGTCCGGATGTTCTGGTCATCGCTACCGGTGGGGTACCCCTGATTCCGGATATCCCCGGGATTGATGGCGAAAAAGTGATAACCGCCCATGATGTTCTGGCCGGAAAACTGGCTATCCACGGGTCCGATGTGCTGGTGATCGGCGGCGGGATGGTTGGCTGCGAAACCGCCGAGTTTCTGGCCAACAGGGGGGATAATCCCCTTATCGGGCGCACTCGCGTTACTATCGTTGAGATGCTCGATGATGTGGCAAAAGACCTCGCGCCTGAAAACCGTTCCCTGCTGATGCAAAACCTTCGCGAGGCGGGTGTCACCATCATCACCTCAGCCAGAGTCAGGGAAATCCTCGAGGACGGTGTAATCATTGAAAAAGACGGTCAGGAATCATCCCTCCGTCCCCTTGACTATATCGTGTTAGCAATGGGCGCGAAATCATATAATCCGTTCGGTAACGAGATCATGGGAAAAGCGAAGGAAGTACATGTCATCGGTGATGCCGCAAATCCGTGCAGGGCACTTGAGGCAATTGCCGATGGTGCGAGAGTGGGCAGAGAGATTTAGACGTTTCACCTTTGACCGGCTCCCAGGGGGAACCAGGTGACCTTTGAAGGAGTACCTGTTTCTGGAGTAACGCCCCATGATAATTGAGCTAAATAAGAGGTCAAAACGCGAGGGGTAAACCATGCAAATATCAATAGAGACGTCAAGTTGCACCGGTTGCCTGCGGTGCGCTCTGGCATGTTCGTTCTTCACCTCAGGTCATAAGGCCTTTAACCCCTTTCAGTCCAAAATTCAAATCTCACCAGCGATAGATGATGAAGGATATGACATCTCGTTCACGCCGGAATGCAACGAATGTGGCCTGTGTGTGAAATATTGCGTGTTTGGTGCGCTGCACGGAAACGGGGGGCAATATGAGTAACCTCGGGGGATATGCCGGTAATATTTTAACAGTTGATCTGAGTTCGGGGCGGATATCCTCGGCAACTCTTTCACAGGATCTCGCGGTCCGGTTCATTGGCGGGGCTGGTTTGAACGCCCGTTTGGCCTATGACCAGATCGTAGCTGGAACCCCGGCGTTATCGCCGGAGGTACCGATGATTCTGGGGGCCGGGCCGCTCGTTGGCACACTCGCTCCTTTAGCATCGCGCACTAACATCACCTCTAAGTCCCCGCTCTCCGGGTACATAGGGTCTTCCGGAGCCGGACATATGGGCGCCTTGAAATTCTGTGGATACGATCACCTTATCATAACCGGCAAAGCTGAAAAGCCGGTAATTCTGGAAGTCGGAGACGAGGTGAGGATCAGTCCGGCGAGCCATCTGTGGGGCAAAGATACCTGGGAAACAACCGAGTCTATACGTGATGACCTGGGAAGACAGCGCTCGATCGCCGCCATCGGACCGGCAGGTGAGAATCAAGTGGGGACTGCCTCAATTCTGGTCGATAAAAAGGCGGCTTACGGCAAGACAGGCTTAGGGGCCGTGATGGGCTCTAAAAACCTCAAGGCTATAGTTCTCTCAGGCACCAGAGGTGTTACCGTCGCCGAACCCAATCGGTTTATCAAACTGGTTAACGATTTAACCGGCCAAATAACCGGCACCCCGGGCCTGGAGTATTTCCAGAAGCTGGGCATCATGACGATGTACCAGGACATGCTTGCCGCGAAAGGTAAAACATTTCCCTTCAAAAACGGGCTGGAGATCCTTGATACGGAAAACACGCCTAATCTCGATATGAAGCAGTTATGGCAAATGTTGTCGCAGTCTCGTAATATCAGTTGCCTTTCCTGTCCGATAGGATGCAAGAACTCTGTAACGATCTCGGAGGGTCCTTACTCCGGTTTGAGTATGATCGTGGGCTGCTTCGGGCCTTCAACCGGGGGATTTGGCGGTCTCTGCGGCCTTGAAGGATGGGATGAGATGGTTAAGTGCAGTGAGATATGCAACCGTCTGGGAATGGATTACAGCTCGGCCGGACTCATCTCAATGGCCATAGAGCTATATCAGAATGGGATTATAAGTAAAAGTGACACCGATGGAATGGAACTGGACTGGCACCAACCGGAAATGGTTCATGATCTGCTTTATAAGATCGCCCATCGGGAGGGATTTGGTGCCATCCTGGCCGACGGCTCCCTGGCGGCACAGAAACGCATCGGTACCGCCGCGGAAGGATATTCGGTTCATTATAAAGGGCAAATAGATACAGCAGGAGCCGATCCCCGTCCCTCATTTGCGACATGGACACGGAGCCTGATTACCAGTCCGGTCGGCCAGGCGCTCCCTTTGAATGAAATCCACCACCTTCCACCTGAAAAAATAGAGGGTATGCTTCGTTACCAGGGCATACCTGATACGGATATAAAACGCGTTCTGTCCACAATGGAGAGCTGCAATTCCGGAGAGTTAACCCGATGCAGCGAGAACTACATTTTCGCGCTGGAGTGCCTTGGACTGTGCGCCTTCTGGAGCCAGATGTTTGGCATCGATACCTGGGCGGAGGTATATTCAACCGCCACCGGCATCGATATGGATGGACCCGGCCTGTTAGAAGCCGCCGCCCGCGGCATCGATATGAGAAGGGCATTCAACGTCAGGGAGGGAGCCGGCAGGAAGGACGATACCGTCCCGAAACGGTTTATGTCGGAACCGGTAAAGGTTTATGGGGAAACCCGGCCACCCTTTGATAGCAAACAACTCGACGATGAAGTGACAGGATATTATATAGCCCGGGGATGGAACTTGCCGGAAGGTACAGTAAGCAGTGAGAGGCTGGCTGAACTTTTGAAGTAGCGCGAGACCGCTACAGCTTCAAGTGAAGTCGATGCCATTGGAGGTGATTTAAAGATGCCACATAAACTTATTTCAGCCGTCACCGAGATTGTCGGTCCCGGGTATTGTTCGGATAGCGACTTCGCTACTTTTGCCTGTTCGAACAATTCAAGCCAGTACCCCTCAAGAGTGCCCGGAATGGTGGTCCGGCCAGGAAATACGGATGAGGTCTCCCGGATCGTCAAACTGGCAAATCAGGATAAGGTGCCTGTTGTGCCGCGTGGTGGAGCGTGCAGTTATGGGGGCTGGCCGGAGGGTGAGCCGGGGGAAAGCATCTGCATCGATCTGACCCGGATGAGGCGGATACTGGATTTCAATCCGGTCAACAAGACGGTAACTGTAGAGGCCGGTATTACCGGCAGTGAAATAGAGACCCGGATGAGGGCGGAGGGATTCTGCGTTCACACCATCTTTTCCCCATCGGATTCCGTAACTGTGGGCGGCATGATCTGCGGTGAGAGCGGCGCTGCCGCAGGCAGGGATTTCAGCAGCGCGGGCATGGACTGGCTTTTTACCTGGGGACTTAAAGTGGTTTTGCCGAACGGGGACATCATCCAGACAGGATCAGGTATCAATCCGCAGGCCAAGAATCACTCCCGGGTCTCAAGCGGACCCGATCTTACCGGCCTCTTTATCGGGAGCATGGGTGTTTTCGGTATTGTCACTGAGGTGACGATGCAGCTTTTCCACCTGCAACCCTATGAAGCTACAGGCAGCGTTGCCTTCGACTACGGTCACCTGGACGATGCCCATCGAGCGATGGCGGCGATTGATGATCACGAACCTAAACTGTGTGCCATACTGGCCATGTTCGGACCGGGTCCTGTTATACCTGAAGGCCAGGATTGGGTGCTGATTTACCGGGTCACGGGTTTCACTCAAGATGAGGTGGATCGAAAGCTGGGGACCATCGCCAGGATCCTGAGGGAGGTAACGCCCTCCAATAAGGGACCGACCGCGTCATCTGAGAAGATGGCCGACTTCTATATCAATCGCATGCATGATTCCGCTCACGGTTTTGGCATGTGGTTTATGATAGAATCACTGGCCCCCAGGGACCAGTCACTGAGGAATTTAAAAGCCAGCTTTGAATGGCTTAAAAATGAACTGGCGGGCTGGGAGCGCAGAGTCCCTGTTTTCAATAGTTCCCTCTTCGCTCAGCTTGATGGTGACGTCGTATCCTATCATGGGATGGTCGATCTTACCGATGAAGAAGCTCGTGAAAAGGCTATGGAGGTGCAAAAAGGCACTCTCGATATGCTGCTTGGCCTGGGAGGGAATGTCATTGTCCTCAGCAAGGACCTTTGCGATGTTGGCGCCGACCATTTCCGGCCTGAGTGTGCCGCTATGTTGCGAACCATGAAAGCCGCTCTTGACCCGAACAATATCATGAATCCGCATATATTCAAATTGCCCTAATGTTTTTAATATCGACCTCGCCGCGAATTCTGAGGATCGGAAAAGACCCGGACATATCATTGAACCGGTTGCCAGCCGAAAACCCGGGCGAGCAAGTGACGGTTCACGCTATCGGCCACAGGAGGGAAGAATATGACAAATGAGTCCAAACTGGAACAGATAAGGAAGATGGTGTATTCATGCGTTCAGTGCGGGTACTGCCGTGAAAAATACTCGGACGAAGTCTTTACCACGCTGATCGCCTACCGCGTCTGCCCCATCAGGGAGCACACCGCTGGTTTTGAGCATCATTGCGCTCGCGGAAAGATAAAGATCGCCCAGGGCATCCTTGAGGGCCGGTTCGACTACACTGATGAGCTCATTAATTTGCTCTATACCGATCCTGACTGCAAATTATGTTCCTGGATATGCCACGCCGAACCGATGCTGGATCCGGTCAGGATATGGCTGGCCATGCGTCAGGATATCGTTGCGGCGGGACTCGGTCCCCCGGAACCGCTAAAGCAAATAGACAATCGTGTTTCACAGAAACACAACGTATTCGGAGCCATACAGGAGCGGAGGGCCCGATGGGCTGCCGATCTCGATCTTCCCCGTAACGGAGACACTGTATACTTCGCCGGTTGTCACGCGTCGTATCCCAAGAGTGAAATTGCCCGGTCAACAGTGGCGATTTTGAGGAAAGCCGGAATCGATGTGGCGTATCTCGGTGAAGATGAATGGTGCTGCGGCGTGGTACAGTTTCATGACGGGTCAATCGATATCGCGGAGGAACTGGCCAGGCATAACGTGGAATCTATCAGCAACAGTGGCGCCCGCCGGGTGGTAACCGGCTGTGCCGAATGCTATAAATCCCTTAAACTGGAATATCCGGCCCTTGTGGGCGAACTGCCGTTTGAAGTAGTTCATACCAGCGAGCTTTTCGCGGAATTGATCGACTCCGGAAAACTGGAACTGAAGGAGGGGCTCGATGAAAGGAAGATCACCTATCACGACCCCTGCCAGATGGGCCGATATTGCCAGGTATACGATCCTCCAAGAGAGATTTTAAAGCGCATCCCGGGGATTGAATTGATCGAAATGCTGAGACATCACGGCAACGCCTGGTGTTGCGGCAATGGGGCGGACATGGTGCGGTCTATGGATGGCGACCTCGCCAGGGAAATCGCCATGGATCGGTTAACCGAGGCTAATGAGGCCGGTGCTGAAGCTATAGTGACCGCCTGTCCCCGGTGTGTAGAGAGCTTTGAGCGGGTTGCCGAAGGAATGAAGGTATATGACCTGTCCGTGGTAACCGCTCGAGCGCTTTCCATTGGAACCTGAAGTTAATATCCATAGATAAATGCCTGAGCCGGCAATTATGAGGTAAGAGATCGTGTCACTGACCAGGTTATTCAGTCCTCTCCAGATTGGCTCAATGGAGCTTAAGAACCGATTGGTTATGGCCCCAATGGCCACCGGGTGGGCCAATCGAGACGGGTCCATTTCCGATAAACTTTCATCGTATCTTGAGGCACGTGCCCGCGGAGGTGCCGGTTTAATCATCACCGAGGTTGTCACCGTCGATGGCGAATTCCCATATGTGCCGGCCACAGTCGGCCTCTGGGACGATAATCAGATATCCGCCACCCGAAAACTAACAGACTCCATTCATTCTCATGGAGCCAGAATTATACCTCAGCTCTCCCATCCCGGGCCGGAATCAATATCACTGCTTGTCGGCGGCAGGCAACCTGTCGGACCTTCACAGATACTGTGTCACAGTACCAAGGATACATGCCGTGAGCTGACCATCGAGGAAATCGAGCAAATCATCGAGCAATTCGCCGAGGCGGCCCGGAGGGCTCACGAAGGCGGGTACGATGGGATCGAATTACACGCCGCCCACAGCTACATGTTGCTTGGGTCCTTCATCTCGCCGTTGCGAAACAGGCGGACTGACGCTTACGGTGGCTCCATTGACGGACGGTTAAAGCTGCCCCTTCAAGTGATCGAGAGAATTCGGACAACAGTCGGCCATGATTTCCCTATTTTCGTAAGGATTTCCGGTGATGAGCTATATCCCGGCGGTCGAGACATTCGCGAGACACAATACGTCGCCCCCATAATGGCCAGAGCCGGCGTCAACGCCTTTGACATATCTGCCGGGTCATACCCCCATATGTCGTGGCGTATTATTCCTCCCTGCGGTACTCCGTTCGGCATAAATACATCCTATTCCCGAGCGGTTAAAGAAATTGTGGACATACCCGTGATGACGGTAGGCAGAATCAATGATCCGCGCTTCGCGGAGGACATCCTTGCCAGAAACGAGGCCGACCTGATAGGGATGGGAAGGGCTCTCCTGGCGGACCCTGAACTTCCTCAAAAGTCAATGGAGGGCCGCTTTGATGATATCGCCCCGTGCACCGGTTGCGGAGTAGGATGTTCCAGAGCACAACAGGACGAGCGCAACATCACCTGCGTGATCAATCCAGCGGTGGGCAGGGAGCGTAAAACGCAGATCCTCCCCACCCCCACACCCGGGAGAGTACTGGTGGTGGGAGCCGGTCCGGGCGGGCTGGAAGCAGCACGCGTTGCCGCACTGAGAGGGCATCATGTCATCCTCTGTGAAAAGGAGAGCAAGGTTGGTGGACAGCTCAATCTGGCTACCGTTCCTCCGATGAAGCAGGAACTGTCGAAGTGGATTCAATACCTTCAAAACCAGATTGAGAAAGCCGGAGTTGATTTAAGATTGCTTACAGAGATCACGGCGGAGAACATCGAGCAATTCAAGCCGGACGCCGTTATAATCGCAACCGGCGGAGAGCCTTTTATTCCCGAATTCGCGGTTGTTGCAGGCAAGAATCTACCCACGGCACATGATGTGCTGGCCGGCAGAATAACCATTCAGTCCGGGCACGTGATCGTGCTGGGTGGAGGGGTTGTGGGGTGTGAAGTCGCCGATTTCCTCGCCGACAGGGGATACAACCAACTGATCGGGCGAACTGATGTTACCATCATCACCAGTAAAGAAGAGGCGGGACTGAAGCTGGTTCGCGAGATCCGGACCATGACGATGCAGCGCCTTTCTGAAAAAGGGGTGAAAATTATCACCCGGGCCAGGGTTACAGGCATAATCGATAACGGTGTCAAGATAGAGAGAAACGGGCGGCAGGAGATCATCACCGGGGCTGATGACATTATTGTGGCCAGGGGTGTAAAATCGGTTGAAAACCTCAGCGACCGGATTAAAGACAAAATAGCCAGTGTATATATTATAGGGGACTGCGCCAGTCCACGTGAAGCGATGGAGGCAATTGCCGAAGGCAGCAGGATCGGCAGAGAGATATAAGCACCCGCAAAAAAGGAGAGCGATGTATGATTCCCATCATTGATTTCCAGAAGCGTTCGCTGAACGGCCCGGTCATGAAGGCAGATGAATTCGACCTTCATTTTTCGAAGACAGTTCGTGAACTGGTAGCCAGGTATGAGATCAAGTACAATCCGGAGGAGCTGATCGTAGACGACAGAACCGCCGATGCCGTCTTCCAGGCTGGCGTGGAACTACTGGCTGATGTGGGACTGTATCATATCGGTACGGAACGTGTGGTACAGTTCACAAAAGAAGAGGTGGAGCGGATTGCCCGCGAATATCATGATAATCCACGTAAACAGAAGTTCGGCCGCGGGAAGGACGAGGTTACTATCGAGTATCGAACAGGATCTGATAAGCGTCCCCCCGTCATGTACGCCGGGTCGGCGGGAGTTGCGGAGGAAGACTGGTATATACCTATGATCAAATCATTTGCCCAGGAGGAGTCGGTCAAGGCAATGGGCATAACTCCGGGCCTGGCTAAACTGGGTGATATCGAGCCAAAAGCGGGAACCCTCAGCGAAGTTTATGTATCCCAGTGGGAACAAAAGCAATTGAAAGAAGCTCTCCGCCAGGTGGGGAGGCCTGATATGCACTGTGGCCTGCTTGCTACAGTCAGCACTGTTGGCGGCACCCTGGCCATGATCGGGCCGGGACTCCGTGAAGCCCATAATACGCAAATTGGCGTCCATATCATTCCGGAACAGAAGCTCGACTGGGCCAGACTGGTTCTCTCCCAGTACTGTCAGGATCGAGGCATACAGCCGTGGCAAAGTTCCATGTCAATGATTGGAGGGCTTTGCCGTGATGCGGCGGATACCGCGGTGGGACTGGTGGCGAATCTGCTGGGTCAGTTAGCTTATGCTCAAGGGAACCTTTGCAGCCTTTTCACCAATCATATGGACGGAAAATGGGCAACCCGGCCCGCGCTATGGGCGTACAGTGCCGCCGCCCGTGCCTCTGAGAGAAACATCAAGGTCTGTATCGGTGGGGTAGCGATAAGCGCCATAGAAGCATGGAAAACCAGAGAGCAGATAATGCACGCAACCGCCAACGCGATTGTGAACAGCGCCAGCGGTATGGCCTATTGCTGGATCGCCGGATTGACCGGCTTTGAGGCGCGTCTGATAGCGGAAGCAATGGAGGTCACCGCCGGAATGACCAGAGAAAAAGTCAACCAGTTATCACAGTCCATCCTCACCGAAGTATACGCAAATATGAACACCGAACCGGTTCTTGACACACCGTTTCCTGAATCCTGTGATTTGCAGACATCCTTACCACTACCCGAATATGAAGCCACCATACTGAAGGGCAAGGACGAACTGGCACGCCTGGGCGTGCCCTATCATTAAACCGCGCGTATGAGGAGGATCACATGGCATTACCTACCATAGCCGAGCTTTTCGATCTGAGCGGAAAAGGGGTCGCGATTACGGGCGGGGGGATGGGTATTGGGCAGGCGATCGCGTTCAGGCTTTCCGAAGCAGGAGCGTCGATTATGGTCGCCGATATCGACCAGGAGTCAGCCCGTAAAACGGTAGATGAGATCAAATCCCGCGGAGGAAACGCTCAGGCTATCGAAGCAGACGCAAGCAGCGCCGAAGACGCGGACAAAGTAACAAGAGCTACCACGGACGCGTTCGGCAGTATCGATATAATGGTCAATAACGCGGGTATCTATCCGATCGTTCCGGTAATGGAGATCACGGAAGAGATATGGGATAGGGTTTTGAGTATTAACCTCACAGGTACGTTCCTGTATTCCCAGGCAGCCGCCAGGCTCATGATGAGCGCCGGAACCGGGGGAAAGATCATCAACCTTGCCTCGATAGATGCATTCCATCCCAATGGTGAGGCAGCGCATTACAACGCCTCGAAAGGCGGGGTTGTAATGCTGACCAAGGCCCTTGCTCTCGAGCTGGCTCCGCATGAAATAACCGTCAACGCGGTAGCTCCGGGTAACGTTCAGACACCCGGAACCAAAGCAACTGGCAAGGCCTATGCGGCCTCGGGACGCGACCCTGCGGAGCTGTGGAAGCGATACGAGGGCCGCTTTCCCCTCGGCCGCGGAGGCGAGCCCGACGATATCGCTAAAGTCGCTCTGTTTCTGGCGAGCAGGGCATCCGACTACATGACCGGAGACGTGATCCTTGTAGATGGCGGATATCTTCTCTCTTGAGAGAAATTCTCGGGAAAGCATTGTTTTGTTGCATAATCAGTGCTGAACGTGAAAGGAGAGATAGTATTGCAGCCAATTAAGGAACTTTTCGACCTCAGTGAAAAGGGCGCCATAGTAACGGGCGCCGGTACGGGCATAGGGCAGGCTATCTCATTGCGCCTGGCCGAGGCGGGTGCCAAGATAATGGTCACTGATATTGATATGAATGCCGCCAGTCAGACCGTCGAGATGATCGAAAACGCAGGTAACAAAGCACTCGCCTTCAAGGCTGATGCCAGCAGCAAAGCGGATGCCTCGAGAGTCTCCATGGCAGCGGTAGAGCATTTCGGTAGCGTCGATATTATGGTCAATAATGCCGGCATTTACCCTATGTCTCCGGTTATGGATATCGGCAAAAGTCTGTGGGAAACAGTGATTGCCCTGAACCTGAAGGGCTCCTTTTTTTTCGCCCAGGCAGCCGCCGAGGAGATGATAAAGGCCGGCCACGGCGGGAAGATCATCAATCTGGCCTCTGTTGACGGCCTCAGTCCATCCGGTTTTGTTGCCCCATATAACGCGTCAAAGGGTGGAGTCATCATGCTCACCAGGGCAATGGCACTCGAACTGGCAACCTATGGCATCACGGTAAACTCCGTAGCTCCGGGTGGAATCGTAACACCCGGCACTATGCAGACGAGTGAGCAGCTGCAGCAGATAACCGGGAAGACACTCGAGCAGCTTATACTGGATACGAGCCAGCGCATGCCTCTGGGAAGAATGGGGGAACCTGACGAAGTAGCCAGAGTGGTACTTTTTCTGGCCAGCGGTGCTTCTGACTACATTACAGGTGAGGTGGTGGTGATAGATGGGGGGTACCTTCTATCCTGAGGTTGTGGGTATAGAACAAAATTAACTCCGGCACATTTACATATGAGCAGCTTGACAGTACAATATACCATGGTGCTGGAATCCCGCAGAAAGCAGGCTCATCAATCAATTTAGGAGGTCAAACCAGATGACAAAGGGAGCTCTTGAGGGCGTGAAGGTAGTCGAATTCGGCCATTTCCTGCTCGTCCCCACCGCCACCGCCATGCTTGCCGATTGGGGAGCGGAGGTAATCAAGGTCGAGAACTTCAAGAGAGGGGGGGACGCAGTACGATTCGCAACCCCTATCGAGGGAGTCATGCCCCCTTCGGAACTAAAGCAGAGCATGTGGTTCCATTATTTCAACCGAAACAAAAAGAGCATCGGAATCGATACCAAGTCGGAAAAAGGCAAGAAAGCCCTGTTCAGACTGATCGAGCAGGCGGACGTCTTCGCCACCAATTTCGATGTAGGCGCGATCGAAAAGCAGGGACTTGATTACGATAGCCTGAAAAAAATCAATCCAGGATTGATCTATTGTCAGGGCTCCGGCTATGGCACAAAGGGGCGTGACAAATACAAGCCGGGGTTCGACTATGCCGCATGGTGGGCCCGCAGCGGGATGATGGACCGCATCTCTACCGAGGAAGACCCTCGTCCGCAGCGAGCCGGATTGGGAGATAACCAGGTCGCGCCTGCAATTGCCGGCGCCATTGCCGCGGCTTTATACAGCAGGGAAAAAACCGGTCAGGGGCAGAAAGTTGAAGTCAGCCTCTATCACTATGCTGTCTTCGGAGCCGCTTTCGACATTGGCGCCGCGCTTAATGTCGGGGTCAATATACCAAGAACTAACAGGACAAAAGTCACCAACGCGCTTTGGAATGTCTACAAAGCCAAGGATGGTAAATGGATAATGTTCGTCATGCCCCAGACTGACCTTTTCTGGGACCGCTTCTGCAGGGCAATCGGCAAACCTGAATGGGAAAAGGACGAACGGTTCGATACTCATCAGAAAAGGATAGAACAGAACATGTTCCTCATCCCCGCGATGGATGAGATCGTGGCCACCAAAACCGCCGACGAATGGGACCAGATAGCCCGGGATTATGATATCGTGCTGGGATGGGTACAGACTCCACTGGATGTCGCCGGCGACCAGCAGGCATGGGATAACGGGTTCTTCCAGGAGGTGTCGGAGGAAGGCAGCGACTACAAGTTTAAGATTATCAATTCACCGGTCACCTTCAGCGAGACACCAGCCACCATCAGAACACTGGCCCCCGAACTCGGGCAAAATACGGAGGAGATACTCCTGGAATATGGCTTTTCCTGGGAAGAACTTTCTGCGATGAAAGAGGAGGCAGTTATTATTTAGGCTGCCATTTCCCACTCACTGGTTCACTGATTCTCGATAGCACTCGAGAATGGGATAATTAATTCTTAAACAAAGGGAGGTTCCACACATATGAAAGCCGGATTTATTGGAATGGGAGACATCGGCCTGCCAATGGCCAAAAACGTGGTCAGTAAGGGTTACGAAACCACGGTTTGCGGTCATGTTCGGAGACAGCCGATAGAAGAAATGCTGGCACTCGGAGCCAAGGAGGCACCCAATCCCAAGGGTGTTGCGATGAATTCTGACGCGATAATAATCATGGTAAATTCGGACCAGCAGGCCGATGAGGTTATCTTCGGCACTGACGGACTGATGGAAGGCCTGAAGGATGGCTCCGGAATAATTCTCATGGGCACGTACGCACCTGATTTCTGCCGAAAAGTCGCCGAGGCGGGTAAACCCAAGAATATAGACGTATTTGACGCCCCGGTAGTTGGCGCTCGCATGGGCGCCGAGCAGGGTACACTTGGTATAAGCCTCGGGGGAGACGAGGCGGCTCTGGAGAAGTATCGGCCGCTTATCGAGACAATGGGCAAGATCACTTACTGCGGCCCTCTCGGTATGGGACAGATCGTCAAGCTTGCCAACAACATATGCGCAACCGTACACGCCTGGGTTGCCTATGAGGCAGTGAACTGGGGTATAGCCAATGGCGCCGATGAGCAAATGCTCGTCAAGCACATTCAAAACGGGTCCGGAAGCAGTTTTATCATCCAGAACTGGGAATGGATCAAATCGATGTATACGGATCCGCCTCCACCAACATACTACGCGGGTGCCAAGGATATGGGCCATGTTCTGGATATCGCCACACCATTGCGTCAGCCATGCCACTTCACCGCGCTGGCTTACGCCTTCTGCCAGGGCCCTCCACCCAAACTTCGGCAGAAACCGGCAAAATAGCTAATTAGAAGGAGAGCACTTTACCTATGGATTTTGAGTTTACCGAAGAACAGAAGATGCTCCAGAAGAACGTGCGGGCTTTCCTCGAAAAGGAGATCGCGCCACTGGTCGATGAGTACGAGAAAAAGTACGTGCCTTATCCGCGGGATATCCTGGTAGACCTGATCAGGAAATTGCTGCCCTGGGATTACTGCCTCGGACTTGTCAAGAAAGAGGATGGAGGTACGGAGATACCACTTACCACCAACGGACTCCTTCAGGAGGAACTCAGCCGCGTATGGCCAAGTCTTGCTGTCTCGCTTGGGGCCGGCGGAGGTTATCTGGTCACCAAGCTGGCAAACGAGGAACAGAAAAAGAAATACCTTCCCGGCTTGCAGTCTTTAGAGTTACTCGGCAGCTTCGCGCTGACCGAGCCCAATGTGGGTTCCGACCTGCGCGGCGTAGAGACAACCGCCGTACTCGATGGTGATCACTATGTAATCAACGGGCAGAAGGCATGGGTAACCGGCGGAGACATAGCCGAGATATGCATTCTCTTTGCCTCTGAAGATAGGAGCAAAGGAGTTGATGGCCTGGCTATATTCCTGGTCGACAGGCGGGAGTCTCCCTTCGAAGCCACAACCATACCCAAGATTGGCCTTCGCTGTGCCCCATCGGCCCTGATGACCTTCACTGACTGCAAGGTGCCCAAAGAGAACCTGATCGCGGGCGCTGGATCGGGTGCCCTTAACACCCTGACGGGCGAACTCGGTTTCACCCGCGCCACCGTAGGAATGTTCTCAATTGGAATCGCCCAGGCCTCCATTGAGGCGGCTATCCAGTATGCCCGGCAACGGGTTCAATTCGGCAAGAAAATCGGAAAATTCCAGCTTATCCAGGAACTTATAGCCGAATCAGTGGTCGAAACCGAAGCCGCGAGAATGCTTTGCTACAAAGCCTTTTCGCTACTCGAACAGGGTAAGGAAGCCACGAACGAGGCCTGCGGCGGCAAATTCCTTGCCAACGAGGTAGGACTCAGGGCAGCCTCCAACGCTATGGAAGTCCATGGCGCATGGGGACTTGCCGAGGAGTACAAGGTGGAACGATACTTCAGAGACGCCCGTGCCATGTTCCAGCCCGAGGGGAACCCTGAGATTCAGAAGTTGATTGTCGGGGGTCGAAGTATTGGCATGAGCGCGCTTGTTTAGCACCACCGCATAAATAAATAGACAGCCCCCATCCATTAATTGAGGTGGGGGCTGTCTATTTCTACGTATTCCAGGGAATAATACCACGATATCGCCTTTTCTTTCAATTTCACAAAAGTAACATAATCATTAATGATATGACCGATTAGCAAAAGTGACTACTGCAATAATTACCATATGGTTCATGTTACTGCGTTTACGTTGACAAATGCTTCATACAATGATACAATCCTGCCCGAAACGGTAAATAAACCGAAGGGGGAGTCGTGCCATGCCCTCACAAGTTACAAAGAAAACGTGCTGTCAGTTCTGTCCCGCCCTTTGCGGTGTACTGGTTCACACCGAAGATGGCAAGGTAGTCAATATAGAGGGGAACAAGGACCATTTGATAAGCCACGGATTTACCTGCGAGCGACCTGGGATCGCGCCCAAGTGGCTTTATCATCCCGATCAGCTAATGTACCCGTTGAAAAGAGTGGGCAAGCGAGGCGAGGGTAAATGGCAGCGTATTAGCTGGGACGACGCGATGGGTGAGATCGGCCAGAAGCTGATCGAGCTGAAAAAAGATTTCGGCCCGGAGACGCTCGGCTTCTTCGAGGGTACCTACCGCGGCAACGACTACTGGCCGAGAGGCAGATTCGCCACTTTATTCGAAAACCCTCACAACATCTTCGCTCCGGGAATAATCTGCGGTATCAACGATATGGGAATAAATATGGCGGTTACCGGAGATGTTACTACCTGGTCCACGGAGGTCTCCGGTTCCGGTTGCGTCGTCCTCTGGGGGGGCAATCCGGCCCAGTCAGAATTGCGGCTGTGGACTCACCTGGTTAAGGCCAAAAAGGAAAAGGACATTAAAATCATCGCGGTCGACCCCAGGCAAACCAGGACAACACAGCTCGCAGACATATGGCTGCAACTCAGACCGGGCACAGATACAGCCCTGGCAATGGGATGGCTCAACGTGATCATAAATGAAGAGCTATACGATAAAGACTTCGTGGAAAACTGGACCACCGGCTTTGATAAACTCAGAGAGCGTGTTCAGGAATACCCGCCTGAGAAGGTATCTGAGATAACCGGCGTTCCCTCCGATAAGATCGTCGAAGCGGCGAGAATATATGCAACCAACGGGCCGGCCGCCATGCCCTACGGAGTGGCCATCGACCAGCTTGGACTGAACGGGACCAGAACCGAGCACGCCAAAGTGATCATGCGGGCCATCTGTGGGTACCTTGGTACTTTTGGCGGTCATCTCATTACCAGGCCGGGAACCACCATCGGTGGAGGTAAGTTTATCACCGAATCCGAACTCTCAATGATGGAACGCCTGTCCATGGAAACCCGCAGGAAAATGATGGGCTATGACGTATGCCGCCTTGTTTCGCTGAAGGGCTGGAGCATGATGTCGGAGTATATAGAGAAGGTCTATGGAGTCCCGGCACCGGTGACAGTTCAGATCCAGGCACACACTACAATGCTGTGGCGAGCTATCCTCGAGGGAAAACCCTACCCAATAAAGGCCCTGGTATGCTGGGGCTCAAATCCAATGGCCTGGGGAGGCAACACCAGGCTGATTTACGAAGCTCTCAAGAGCGACAATCTGGAGCTCCATGTGGTTCAGGAACTGTTCATGACACCCACGGCTCAACTGGCCGATTACGTATTTCCCGCAACAAGCTGGATGGAACGGGACCTTTGCACCAATATGATGGATTTCGCCAGTCTATTGTGGGCGGGCGAGAAGGCTATCGAGCCTATGGGGGAGAGGCGCGATATTTACGAGTTTTTCCGCGCACTTGCCCTGTCTGTGGGACAGGATGACTTCTGGCCATGGGAAACTACCGCGGAAGTCAGCGACTACCGTCTCCAGCAATGTGGCCTCACGTTCCGGGACGCTGTCGAAAGGATGGTCGTGTTCCCTGACAGCTTCGACCTCAAGCCTTATGAGCAGACCGGATTTCCTACACCTTCCGGCAAGGTTGAACTCTTCTCCAGCATACTGGAGAGGCTTGATTATGATCCTATGCCTTATTACGAGGAACCTCCTGAGAGCCCCCTCAGACTGCCGGAGGTCGCTAAGGAATACCCGTTAATCCTCAACACCGGTGGCAATTTCCGGCCTATGTTCCATTCTGAATTCATGCAATGGGGTGTAGGCTCCCGGGAAAAGCATCCCGATCCGCTCATGGATATTCATCCTGATACGGCCCGCGACCTCGGGATTAATGACGGTGACTGGGCATACATCGAGACCCGTCGAGGGAAGATCAAACAAAAAGCACGATTCAATTCCGGCATGCTCCCCAACGTTGTCAATTGCCAGGCGAGCTGGTGGTTCCCTGAAAAGCCGGCTAAAGAACCCGAACTCAGCGGCGTCTGGGAATCCAATGCCAACGTGCTTACACTCGATGATCCGGAGTTCTGCGATGAGCTCTCAGGCGGATGGTGCAACCGAGCACTTTTATGTAAAGTCTATAAAGCTGGGTAAGGCGATTCAGTTCAGTGTAACCGGGACCTGGAGCAGGAATATGCGACAATGGTATTTATCAATCCTTTACCCCACTTGTGAACCGTAGAACGAATGAAGTTGAGTGCCAGGACACTTGTGAATGATGATTGACTACTCATCCCTCTTTCAACCCGGTAAGATTGGCTCTGTTGAGCTAGGCAACAGAATTATCATGCCCGCCATGGCATCGCAGCTCTCTGAGCCGGATGGCAGGCTATCGAAAAGACTCCTCGATTATTATCTGGCCCGCGCCAGCGGTGGCGTCGGCATGATCATACCCGCTTATGCGGCCGTCAGCGATGATAGTCCGCTAATGTTCAATATGGCTATATATGATGATGAATGGATTGACGAGTGGAGAAAGCTTGTCGATGCCATTCACCAGTATGGTGTTAAAGTGGGCATCCAGCTTATGCATGTTGGAATGCTGTATCTCTTCGCCGGCTTCGTTCCCAAAGGCACCACAATGAAGGTCGCCTCGGAGACGCCATGGCTCAGAGAGGACATGCCGCATCAGGTTCTGACTATACCCGAAATAGAGCGCTACGTCGATGATTTCTCTCAAGCCGCCCGGAGAGCCAGTGAGGCAGGGGCAGACATGGTGGAGATCCATTCCTGCCACGGCTCACTCGCCGGTATGTTCATGTCGCCAATCACCAACCAAAGGACTGACGATTACGGCGGCAGCGTTGAGAAACGAAGCCGCTTCCCATGTGAAGTCATCGAGAGGATCCGGGAAAGAGTCGGCCCCGATTTACCCATTATCATGAGGATAAACGGCAGCGATGATCTGGAGGGCGGTACCACTCCTGAGGAGGCGGCAAGGCAGGCAGCGATTCTCGAGTCCGCGGGCGCCAATGCCATAAGCGTCTCCAGGGGAATTGAATTCTGGGCCACTACGACCATACCTTCATACCTCTACCCCCCGGGGTCCATGCTCCCTCTCGTTGATGAGATAAAGAAACTGGTCGATATACCTGTAATTGCTGCCGGCAGGATTGATGCTGAGCTCGCCAGTGAGGTTATCGAACAGGAGAGAGCTGACTTTGTGGCCATGGGCCGGCCTCTCCTGGCTGACCCTCAATTACCGAACAAACTCCGCCAGAACCGGCCGGATGATATTCGGCGGTGCATCTATTGTATGAATTGTCTCAATCAGGACCGACGTAAAGGCAGGGGATCCTGTTCGGTCAATCCTTTCCTGAACCGGGAATCCCGGCTTCCTATGAGTCCGGCGAATCCGCGGAAGAAGGTGCTGGTGGCAGGTGGAGGATTGGCGGGCATGCACACAGCGGTTCTCCTTGCTGAACGAGGACACAACGTATCGATATACGAGAGGGAATCCATACTCGGTGGCCAGTGGAACACGGCCAGCGCGGTTCCAGGCAAAAACCATTTCTCCACGATTATAGACCAGCTGGAACGGACTCTAAGAAACCTCTCGGTCGAGATCAACACCGAATTTGAAGTCACCAGAGATATGGTTATACGATTAGAACCCGACGTTGTGGTAGTAGCGAGCGGCGCTAATCCCGCTACGTTGAATGTGCCGGGAGCGACAGGAAAGAATGTAATACAGGGTATAGACGTTCTTTCAGGCAAGATACAACCCAAAGGCGAAACAGCGGTAATCGGTGGCCGGTATACCGCGATCGATGTAGCTATACTGCTGGCGAAGAAGCTCGATAGCGTGAGGCTTGTAACCAGAGCCAGCCTCGGCCTCACCATGGAGCGTATGACGTTCAGGACTCTATTGAACGAGCTCGTCAGCCTGCGAGTTCCTCTGTACTTGAATACCACTGTGCTGGAGATCACAGAAAAAAGCGTCATAGCCCTGTTCAATGAAGAACTTATCCGAATACCGGCCGATACGGTGGTCATGGCAGTCGGGATGCAGCCGGAAAATACTCTGGTGCAACAGCTGGAAGGATCCGGTCTGGACTTCCATACGGTTGGTGATTGCACAAAGCCAAGAAACGCCGCGGCAGCAGCGTATCAAGCGGCACAGTTGGCAACCAGAATTTAAGCCCGCATTGTTTTGATAAAATTTGCACTAACCCCGTACTTTGGAATAAACTCAATCTTAAGCAAACAACAGCCGGGAGGAAACGACATGCAGTTAGCTTTTTATTTCGATCAAAATAGATGCACCGGATGCTGGACCTGCGTAGTCGCGTGTAAGGACTGGCATGATATACCCGCAGGCCCCGCTAGCTGGATGAGGGTTTCGACGATACAGGAAGGCAGATACCCTGACCTGTTCATGGCCTTCCTGGCCACTCCATGCTATCACTGCGCCAGGCCGGCCTGCATAGAGGCATGCCCTCATAATGCGATCTATAAGCGAGACGAGGATGGCATAGTTATGGTAGATCAGGAATCCTGTGTGGGTAAAGACGAATGCGGACTTTGTCTCGATGCCTGTCCGTACGAGGCCCCCCAATTCGGTAGCGAAGCAGACGCGAAGATGCATAAGTGTAATTTCTGTGTGGATCGCTGGGCAGAAGACAAGCCGCCTGTATGTGTCGCCGCCTGCCCTACTAGAGCGCTGGATGCCGGACCGATAGAAGAGCTGGAATCCGGATATGGTAAAACGAAACAGGCGGCTGGCTTTGAATACGATGAAAAGATACAACCGTCAGTGGTTTTGAGGCCGAAGCCGGTCGTTTCGATTGCGGGCTACTAGGGTTCTGTACAAATGTGTCGCAATGCTATTTTCACCGCATTGCTTCACTCGAAAAGGCTGGTTGGGTGGCAGGAACTCAAGAGGTTTTCTCACTTCAGAACCATTACCAGCAGGGGAAAGGAAATGACAACGAATAATGCAAGCAAGCACTGGCACCGGATATTTAATTTAAAACAGGGGGGAGAGGTAGATGGAAGAAAAACAGTTTCAGTTTCCACCGGTTCACCAGCTTGGTTATGTAGTTAGTGATATCGAAAAGACCCGTCAATATTATGCCTCAAAGCTGGGCCTCGAATTTTCCGAGCCGATGGAGGTCAATATGGACGGCGCGTATCTCCGGGGTAAACCTGTCAGTACCAGGATTAAAGTCGCCTTCGCCAAATCCGGCGATCTCGAACTGGAACTTATTCAGCCAGTAGAGGGCGAGAACCCGTACACTGAATTCCTGGCCAGAAGAGGAGATGGAATCCATCATCTCGCGTTTCAGCTAGATGATATGGACGCCGGGAAAGAGCAACTCGCCCGTATGGGGATAGAGCCCCTTTTCCATCAGGATATGGGCTTCATGGAGTTCGCCTACTTCGACACCTCTGAGCCGGGCGGGGTGATGATCGAATTCATTCACTGGAAGAAAAAGTGATGATTTTATGGACTGATGATATCGTAACAAATCCGCTTATTAAAGGGGTATGAGCCATGAATAACGCAGAGGAAAAAGTCGTAACCACTACCTGCGCGCCACATTGCGGCGGGGGGTGCCTCCTGAAGGTCCATGTTAAGAGCGGCGAGATAACCAGGATTGAGACGGACGATGGTAATGAACTCCAGGCAAGGGCATGCCTCAGGGGACGCTCCTGGCGGCAGAGAATCTACCATCCGAACCGCCTCAAATACCCGATGAAGCGCACAGGGGAGCGGGGAGATGGTAGATTTGAAAGGATATCCTGGGATGAGGCTCTCGACACCATCGCCAGTGAACTGAAGCGGGTAATTGACGCTCATGGACCGGCATCCATTATTCACTGGGTTTCCGGCGGCGACCAGGGCATGCTTCACGATACCTGGCGGCGTATGAGCCGGCTGTTTTGCATGCTGGGCGGTTACACCCGTCCATGGGGACTTCACTCATATGAGGGTGGCATCTTCGCTGAACTGGCCACCTTCGGAATGGCCTGGACCGCAAGCACCCGTGACGATCTCTTAAATTCCCGCCTCATAATTATGTGGGGATGGGATCCATCCACCACGATCCAGGATACCAATACAGCGTGGTTTCTGACACAGGCAAAAGAGAGGGGAATAAAGATCATATCGATCGACCCGCGTTTCACGGCATCCACTGCAGCATTCGCCAACCACTGGATACCCATCCGTCCCGGAACGGACTCAGCCATGATGATAGCCATGGCCTACGTAATGGTGACCGAAAACATCCACGATCAGGACTTCCTCGATAAATATACCATCGGATTCGATTCGTTTAAGGACTACGTCATCGGCGGCGAAGACGGCATACCGAAAACCCCGGAATGGGGTGAGTCCATAACCGGCGTGCCCGCTGAAACCATACGGAAACTGGCTCGAGATTACGCTTCGACCAAACCCGCCGCCCTGATAGCAGGCATCGGCCCGGGGCGGAGCGCATACGGGGAACAGTATCACAGGGCAGCCATAACGCTGGCAGCGATGACCGGTAACATTGGCAAATCAGGCGGATCGTGCGGCGGCAAATCATGGGGCCCCCACGCTCTTGGAAGGATGGGCTCCGGCCCAAAAATCCCCCCGAATCCGGTGGACAACCTGATCCCAAATCCGGAGGGAAAACTGCCAAATAGGAACCACTACATTTATGGCTATGGCATAATCAATGTATTTCGCGTCACGGACGCCATCATCAATGGAAAAGCCGGGGGGTACCCCGCCGATTACAAGTTCCTCTGGGTAACCAACGCCAATCCGCTCAACCAGTGGCCGAATACCAACAAAACCGTGGAGGCGTTCAATCAACTGGATTTTGTTGTGACGGAAGAGCAGTTCATGACTCCCACAGCCAGATATTCAGACATGGTGTTGCCCATGACCACCTTTTTCGAACGGAGGGATATCACCATGGGAGCGGCATACCCGCCTTTCTTTGCCTACAGGAACCAGATCATCGATCCTCCGGGGGAAACCAGAAAACCGATGGATGTAGCCGATGAGCTGGCTGCCAAACTGGGTCTTACGGAATATAACGATAAGTCGGAGGAAGAATGGCTCGATGTGATCCTGCAAAAAAGCGACATCCCCGATCACGCCGCCTTTAAGGACCAGGGATTTCACAAAGTTAATCTTACCGAACCGGTTGTCCCTTTTAAGGCCCAGATCGAGGATCCGGCCAGCAACCCCTTCTATACTTCATCCGGCAAAATCGAGATTTATTCGCAGATGCTGGCGGATATGAACCACCCCGAAATCCCGCCCATTCCCAAATATATCGCGCCCCGGGAGGGACCCGATGACCCTCTAAGGAATGAATATCCGCTGCAGCTTATCACGACCCACACCAGGAGAAGGGCACATACCCAGTTCGACAATGTTTCCTGGCTTCGGGAACTGGACCCTCACTCCATCCGAATGAACGGAATCGACGCCGAAGCCCGTGGCATCAAAGATGGGGACATGGTTAAGGTGTTCAACGCCCGGGGAACGATTGTTATTCCCGCTAAAATAGTGGAAACGATAATGCCGGGTGTCGTTGACCTGCCCCAGGGGGCCTGGTTTGACCCGGATGAAAAAGGCACGGATCGCGGCGGATGCGCCAACGTCCTTTCCGATAACCGTCCATCGCCGGGGGGAGCACTGCCCTCAAATACCGGCCTGGTTCAGGTCGAAAAGGCATAGCCAGTTGGATGCGACCGGATGAATAAAGATTGTTACAGCGGCAAGATACTGAGGATAGACTTATCCTCGGGTAAAGGGCTGGAACTGCCAACCAGCGATTATGCGCCTCGTTTCCTCGGCGGCAGGGGTATCGCGGCCGCGCTCTGCTGGGAAGAGGCCGCCCCGAAGCTCGATGCGTTCGATCCGGCGAATCCCCTGATATTCGCCACCGGTCCGCTTGCCGGCATACCCGTCATTGGAGGCTCCAGATGGATCGTATACGGCAAATCTCCAGCCACCGACCCACCCCACTTCTGCTCCTCCAACCTTGGTGGTGACTGGGGACTCAAACTCAAGGGATGCGGCTATGACGCCCTGATGATAACAGGCCGAGCGGATAAGCCCGTTTACCTTCTGCTCAGTAATAGCGGGTGGGAACTACGCGAAGCGGCGGAACTCTGGGGAAAAGGTGCCATAGAAACGCGAGAGGAATTGAAACGCAGACTTGGCAAAGCGGCCGGCGTAGCGGCCATAGGTCCCGCGGGCGAGAACCTTGCTGCGATGGCCACCATCATGGCTGACGGTGATGCCTCCGGTTCCGGCGGACTTGGCGCTTCGATGGGGTCAAAAAATCTAAAGGCTGTCGCGGTAGCCGCCAGGCCGGTGCGAACCCGCGCGGCACAACCGGAAAGACTGAAAGATCTCATATCACACTTCCGCTCATTTGAAAAGGAGCCGGTAACAAAGGCGAGCGGGATGCCGCTTAGAATCACCGGAAGGGGAACACGGAAAGCTCCCTGCCATGGCTGCGCAGGCACTTGCCTCAGACGAACGTACAGGGCGGAAGATGGAACAACCGGGAAGTTCATGTGCCAGTCGGCCACGTTCTACCAGCCGATGGCGGAGGCTTACTACGGTCCGGGGTACGAAATCCCCTTTCAAGCCACCAGGCTCTGCGATGATTATGGAGTCGACACCATGGCCATCACCGTGATCATAGCCTGGCTGTGGAAATGCTCCAGGGCGGATATTCTGAGCGAGCAATCCACGGGAATGCCCATATCCAGACTGGGCAGCCTTGAATTTATCGAAACGCTCATCAGAAAGATATCCCTGCGGGAAGGGTTCGGCGGCCTTCTGGCCGGTGGCATCGAACGGGCTGCGGCCTCCATGGGCCGGCAATCAATGGAGCTGCTGACCTCTCAGATGTCAAAGGCGGGTCAGCCCAACGTCTACGATGCCAGACTCTACATCAACAGCGCGCTGCTTCACGCAACCGAGCCTAAACCTCCCATCCCCCAGCTCCAGGAGGTCACCCGGATAATCTTCAAATGGCTTGAGTGGTACCGGGGAGAGGCCGGCAGTTACCTTTCGAACGCGGTGGCGCGCGATATCGCGTCGAGGTTCTGGGGAGGGGAGGCGGCGGCTGATTTCACCAGTTCTCAAGGTAAAGCGAAGGCGGCAAAACTGATACAGGACCGGCAGTACGCCAAGGAGTGCCTTATACTGTGCAGCTTCCTCTGGCCGGTCATGGATTCAGCGAAAACAGATGACAACGTCGGCGATCCGGCACTGGAGGCCGGACTTCTCTCAGCGGTAACCGGTGGCTTGATTTCAGAAGAGGAGCTCAACCTTACTGGCGAGAGGATATTTAACCTGCAGCGTGCCATATACCTGCGCGACGGACATCAAGGAGCAGCGGATGACCGGTTGCCGGAAAGCTGGTATACTGTCCCCACCCGATGGGATATGGCAAACCCGGAGATGATGGTGCCCGGTAAGGGAGACCGGATGGTATCCCGGAAAGGAGAGGTCGTTGATGGTGAGGTCTTCGAGAATATGAAAACGGAGTATTACCGTTTGCGGAAATGGGAGGAGTCAACGGGTTTGCCAACCAGGTCCGTAATGGAAGACCTCGATCTGGCTGATGTGGCCCGCTGGGTTGAAACGATTTCCCGCCAACGTTGAACATCATTTCCCGATATCTGGACGAAAAGGAGTTAACAGACATGCTCAATGAAACTATGATCAATAATATCCGTGAGGCCGGGATCGCCCAGGGCACACAACAGGTGGAGGACCGAATGAGGCTCCTTGAACATGAATTCGGCTTTCGGATGGCCGACAAAGCCCAATACGTTGTCCTGGCAAGCTGTTTCAATCCATATCTCGAGCCGGATGACATGAAGGCTTTTAGAAAGCTGCTGGATTATTACAGTATCGACTACACGATTATTCCACGTGAGTACTGCTGTGGCGATCCCCTGTACCTCAAGGCGATCAAGGATAACGACCAGCAAGACCTCAAGCAGGCGGATGAACTGGCCGCAGAGTTCCTAAATCAGAATCTAAAGCAGATCAGGCAGGTCGGAGCGAGCAGTGTCATTATATACTGTGCCGGCTGCGACATGATCTGGGAGCGGCTGGGCGGCCTATATTCGGAGGAAATTCTGTGGCACCCAACGCTGATAAATCGCCTCTTTCAAGGCGGCAAGCTCGAGCTTCAGGCAGATTATTATGCCGGCTGCCATAAGAACCGCCTTACCCTCAACAATACTCTCCCGGACCTGGATTCAGCCCTGTCCTCCCTTTCCCGGATCGAGGGGCTCGAGTTAAACCACCTCGATTCCAGCCTTTGCTGCACAAAGCCGGATCAGGTGGAAATCCTGTATTCCAGCCTCAAGCACAAAACCTTGATATCGCCATGTCCCGGATGCACACTCTTTTTGAGGCAGGCTCTTAAAGATAGAGGGGACTATCAGATTTTCATGCCCTCCACCATCATATGGGCCGCCATTAACGGAAGCAGACCCGGAGAGAATTTGTAACAAGGAGAGAAATCGCACTTAGATGAGAAAGCTGCCTGATTCAGTCAAACACTCGCCCTTCGCCGGGGTTTTAGGACTTAAATTCGCCAGAATCGAGGATGGATACACCCAGGCAAAAGCCCTGATCACCGACAGATTGCGTAACAACTACGGTACCGTTCATGGTGGTGCTATCTACACGATGGCGGACGTCTGTATGGGAGCGGCCGTGTTTTTCAGCCTGGATGAAGATGAGATGTGCGTAACGGCCGAGATGAAGATAAGTTATCTCAAACCGGCACATTCGGGAGAATTGCAGTGCGAGGCGAGGTTGGATCAAAGAACCGGTAACGTGGCAACAGCCGAGTCGGAGATAATCAATAATGAAAACCTGATCGCCAGGGCGATTGGCACTTTCTACATTCAGCAAATGCCCGTACAATCCGCTCAAACAAAGGAGGAATCGTGAAACCGAAAGGAGTAAACAGGGTTACCATAGCGGTGAACGATCTGGAAAAAGGTATGGACGTATTTTCCAGGCTGCTGGGAGCCACTTTCAACCCGGCCAATGAGGAGGATGCCGCGGCATTCGGGATAAGGGTGGCCATGAGCTGGGATGCGGGGATAGAGCTGGTCGCGCCGATACCGGGCAAAGAAAGCTTCGTCAGGAATCATCTTGAGGAACGGGGCGAGGGGTTGATGGGGGTGGTGTTTTTGGTTGACGATGTGGAGGAGGCACGTAGCGAGGCCGAAAAACTCGGCGCCCAGATATGGCACAGTCTGGATTACACTCAGGAGCAAATCGATCAGCACCTTCAGGGGAGGTTCATAAAATATAAGGAGTACATGTTCAGCCCGGAAGGAACATGCGGCGTCGGGCCAGTGATAGGTGAGATCGAACCGAAGTGATACCAGTAAAGTATTTATCCATTCAGCCAAAATCAAAATCCGGAGGTAATCATGATCAAGACCATTGCCCTGCTCAAGCGAAAACCAGGGATATCTCGAGAGGAATTCGCCAGACATTATGAAGAAGTCCACGCGCCTATGGCGATCAAGTTGTTGACGGTATTCAGGAAATATGTACGAAATCATGTGGTGGAGGTACCCGGGGTGGAAGGGCCCGATTTCGACTGTGTCAGCGAGTTCTGGTTCGATAGCGTCGAGGATGCGATGGAAGTGCAGGAAATTCTCCAATCCGACGCGGCCAGGGAATTACGCGAAGATGAGGCCTCATTTATCGACAGCAGCAAGACCGTTTCATTTATGGTGGATGAGCGGATTTCCGAGATTTGAGCGGGAGCCGGTCAATGATAAAAGCTGTCGCGCTACTCAAGCGAAAACCAGGCCTCTCTATGGAGGAATTCATGCGCCACTATGAAGAGACCCATGCCCCGCTGATAATTTCGAAGTCAGTTGGCCTCGAAAAATACGCAAGGAACTACGTCATCCATAATGCCTCTAACCCGGAACCCGACTTCGATTGCCTGACAGAGCTGTGGTATTCCGATCACGATTCCTATAAATCAAGCATGGCCATAAGGCTCGGCGAAGAGGGAAGAGTCATTGAGAAGGACGAGGAAAGCTTTCTGGATACGAGGGTTATCCGTTTCTTCCTTGTCAACGAACACTCCGCCCGGACCGCTGGTGAGTGAGGTTTGGTTATGGATATGGCCGAAATCAATCTTGGGGGGAAAGTCGCCATAATTACCGGCAGCAGTCAGGGAATCGGTAACACGCTTGCCAGGGGTTTTGCCCGAGCCGGGGCATTCGTTTTCATGGTGGCACGGAATGGCAGCCGGCTTGAGTCGGAAGTTCGCGCCATTGAGTCGGATGGGGGGAAGGCACTGGCCCTGCCTGCTGATGTAACCCGCGCGGAGGAAGTTGAAAAAATGGCCAGTCAGGCCCTGGCGAATTCTGGAAGGATCGACATACTGGTCAATTGCGCCGGAGGTAGCGGAGAGTTCAGGTTCAGACCTCTGTTGGATCTGGAGGAAAACGCCTGGGATCAAGTCATCGAACTCAACTTGAAGAGTGTCTACCTGTGCTGTCGAGCAGTCGGCCAACACATGGCCGAGAAAATGGGGGGCGCTATCATTAATTTCAGCTCGGGGGCCTCTATCCAGCCGGTTCCGGGAATGACACACTATTGTTCGGCGAAAGCGGCGGTGAATCAGTTCACCAGGGTTCTGGCCGTTGAATGGGGTAAGTATAATATACGCGTAAACGCTATCTCTCCCGGCTTGACGGATACTGAGGGTGAACGACGATGGATGCCACCGGAGATGATGGAGAAATACTCAAAGGCAGTTCCCCTTGGACGCATCGGGAAGCCGGAGGACATTCTGGGCACCGCCTTATTTCTGGCATCCGATATGTCTTCATATCTCAGTGGAGCGATTATCTCGGTAAGTGGGGGACCTCAGTAGTGGGGAGTTCGCTTTTACCCTGATTGAAAAACCTCTGAAAATGTGATGACTTGATGGTCCGGGAGTATAATGGGGGTTGAACAGAATTTACCTGATCAGAAGGAGGTATGCAAATGGCACTACCCGATTTCTCTATCAATGGAAAGGTAACCATAGTCACCGGAGCCAGCCGGGGCATCGGTAACGCGCTGGCAAAGGGTTTTGCTGAAGCTGGAGCCAAGGTGGTGCTGGCAGCACGGACAGTTACCGATCTCCAGTCAACGGCGGATGAGATCAATTCCAAAGGCGGCACCGCGATAGTTATCCCCACCGATGTAACCCGGCGGCAGCAGCTCGAAGATATGGTTAACGGAGCTGTGGATGAATTCGGGCGGATCGATGTGCTGCTTAACGTCGCGGGCGGAGCGGGCGAGACCTATGTGCTGCCGCCGCTGGACATGCCTGAGGAATTCTACCATGAACTCGAAGGGCGGAACTATAGAGGCGTTTTCTTCTGCAATCAGGCTGTTGCCCGCGTCATGACCAAACAGCGATACGGCAGCATAATCAACATAAGCTCGCTCTCGGCAACGAAGCCGGTGGCATTCGAGGCAGTGGTAGGTGGATTCAAAGCTGCCGTCAATCAAATGACGAGGGCGCTGGCCATAGCCTGGGGACCGGATAACGTCAGAGTCAATGCCATCGCACCGGGATTGACCCTGACAGAACGCGTCAGTAAAAAGCTGGGACCGGAATTCATCGAAAGCTTCTCTCAGAGTATACCACTCAAAAGGCCTGCTCTACCCGAAGACCACCTCGGACCCGCTATATTCCTGGCGTCAGATGCCTCAGCCTATATCACAGGTATGGTTATACCTGCTGACGGAGGTCCACAATAGCGGTTTACCTCTCGAACCAACAATCAGTGAACCTTCGAGCAACAGATGACTTCGGGGGCTGAGTCCCCCTCCGGCCTATAAATTTCCGGGGTGGGGATAACGTGGTTTGATCAATTCGTATCACCCGCCAGGAAATCCAGTGCCTGTAGATATCCTTGCCATCCATGACCGCTTATCTGCTTTCTGGCAATCGGCTCTATAACCGACTTCCTCCTGAATTCCTCACGTGAATGAATATCGGAGATATGCACTTCCACTACCGGCAGATTAGCGTCTATGAGAGCATCAGCCAGCGCGTAACTATAGTGGGTCAGTGCGCCAGCATTGATGATTATGGCATCGGCTGAACCTGATTGCTCCTGAATGAAATCGATCAGCGAGCCTTCGTGATTGGACTGGTATGTCGTTATCTCGATTCCCAGAGCCCCGCCCCGTTCCAGAATAGAGGCGTTGATCTCAGCAAGCGTCTTACTGCCATAAAGCGACCGATCGCGCTTACCAAGCATGTTGAGGTTGGGCCCGTTAATTACAAGAATTCTCATAGTTTTCACTCAGGGAACCTCTGAACATCGGAGGATCTAACGGTATGCTGGCTTTCACTGCCCCTTGGATGGGCTTCAAGATAGCGCCTGCGCATCTGACTGCGTGTCACGTGAGTGTATATCTGAGTGCTCGATAGATTGGTATGGCCCAGCAGTTCCTGTACGACCCTGAGGTCCGCACCGCCATCGAGCATGTGGGTGGCGAAGGTATGGCGCACTTTATGAGGATGCACTTTTCCACTGATGCCGGCCTGTTTGGCATACTTCTTGATCAGGTATTGAATTCTCCTCTCCGCTATTCTCCTGCCATACCGATTCAAAAACAACGCTCTGTCATCCTCGGTACCAACCAGTTTCGGCCGACCGTATTCGAGATATTGCCTTATAGCTTCGATGGCGGGTTGTCCCATCAATACCATGCGTTCCTTTGAGCCCTTCCCAAGTATGGTTAATTGACCGGTCTCAAGTTCTACATCCCCTATATCGAGTGAAGTTATCTCGCTGACGCGCAATCCGGCAGCATAAAGCAATTCCATAACGGCTCGATCCCTGATCCCCTGCGGACTGGAGCTATCCGCCGCATTCAAGAGCGCGAGTACCTCTTCTGAGGTCAGAAACGAGGGAAGCCTTTTCTCCATTTTCGGTGCGGAAACCCTGTTGAGCGGCTCGTTATCGATAAAGCCCTCCCGGTTCAGATAGCGGAAAAATGAGCGTAAAGCGCTCATCTTTCTGGAAATACTGGTACGCACCATCCCGGAATCAAGAAGCTGGCCGAGGTAGTTCCTGACCACAGCGTGATCGACATTCTGGAGCGATTTGATCTCCTCCAGTTTGAGGAAATTGAGGAAATGCGAAATATCGGTTACGTAATTCCTGACCGTAAACGGCGAGAGATCCCGCTCTACCTCAAGGTAGCGAACATATTTGCCGAGAAGCTCCTCCATGTACCGACCCTTAATCAGGCGGGCACTGACTCCATCTCGCGCAACTCATCTATGCTGGCCTGATGATTGCACTCAGTGCATTTGGCCATTTTCTTGTTACGGCTCTCAGGCACCATAAGCCCGCCACATTCCGGACATTTGGTTTCCAGCGGCTTCTCCCACACAGCAAAATCACATTCCGGATAGTTGCTGCAGCCATAAAAAGTGCGTTTCTTCTTTGTACGCCTTTCTACCAGCTTGCCTCCGCATCTGGGACAGTTGGCCTCTATGGTCGTACGAATGGGTTTGGAATTCTTACATGTGGGAAAATTGCTGCATGCGAGGAATCTTCCATATCTACCCCGCTTGATCACCATGGGACTGCCACACTTATCGCATACCTCATCAGTCGGCTCGGCGGCCGGTTTAACCTTCGGCATATTTGTATAAGCGTTCTTTACCTCTTCCGAGAATATATCATAAAACGCCCGGAGCGTCGGAATCCACTTCGATTCACCCGAAGAGATCTCATCCAGCTTCTCTTCCATACGGGCGGTGAAATTCTTGCTTACTATCTCCGGGAAATGCTCGGAAAGCAGGTCGGTGACGATAAATCCCATCTCATTGGGTTTAAAATGACCCTTTTCCTTGGTCACATAATCCCTTTCCTGGATCGTGGAGATTATCGGCGCGTAAGTACTGGGCCTGCCGATGCCGTTCTCCTCCAGGGCCTTGATCAACGTAGCCTCGGTATATCTGGGCGGCGGTTTGGTGAAATGCTGCTCGGGGTAAAGCTTCTCCAGAGAGACCATGTCCCCCTGCTCCAGAGGTGGCAGTGTCTCCTTCCCAACAGATTCGTCGTCATCGTCCTTTCCCTCGCTGTATACAATCAGAAAACCCGAAAAGGCGAGCGGTGAACTGGTAGCCCGGAGAAGGTATTTATCCTTCCCAGAATCAGCCTGTATATCCACCGTGGTGGTATCGAAGATAGCAGCAGCCATTTGACTCGCCAGCATCCGCTTCCAGATGAGTTCATAAAGCCGGTTCTGATCAGATGTCAAATAGGACTTTATCGAGGATGGTCCTCTATTAACAGAGGTTGGGCGAATGGCTTCATGTGCCTCCTGAGCTCCCTTTACTTTCTTCTTGAAGACCCTGGCTTTGGCCGGCAGATAATCAGCACCGTACCTTTCTTTAATATAATCCCTTGTCTCCTTTATCGCCTGATCGGATACGTGGGTGGAATCGGTACGCATATAGGTTATGAGACCGGTTGGCTCCCCTTCTCCAACAGGAACACCTTCATACAAAGCCTGAGCCGCCATCATCGTTCTCTTGGCACTGAAGCGCAGCTTGCGCCAGGCCTCCTGCTGCAGCGTACTGGTGATGAAAGGTGCCACCGGCTGTCGCTGAACCGCTTTTTTCTGAACACTCGATATGCTATAGCTTGCCCCCCGCAGATCATCACATATAGAGTTCGCCTGTTCTTTGTTACTGATGGATATCTTCTTCCTGGCACCCTTTCCGATAAGCTCAGCTAGAAAGGAATCTTCCCCCTTTTTAAGCTCTGCCCCCACTGTCCAGTACTCGGTGGGAACGAAACCCTCTATCTCTCGTTCTCTGTCGACAACCATTCGTACCGCTACCGACTGAACCCTGCCCGCAGAAAGTCCTTTCATCACCTTCTGCCAGAGAATGGGACTAATCTTATACCCCACCAGCCTGTCCAGAATTCTCCTTGCCTGCTGGGCATCAACCAGCCTCGTGTCGATATCCCTTGGGTGCTTGAAAGCCTCTTCCACCGCATCCCTGGTAATCTCATGGAAAACTACCCGTTTCGCTTTCTTCTTGTTAAGTTTGGCAGACTCCACCACATGCCACGATATGGCTTCACCCTCACGATCCGGGTCAGTAGCCAGATACAGAGTGTCGGCTCCCTGCGCAGCCTTCTTGATCTCGTTTATCACCTTTTGTTTCCCCCTGGGTACTGTGTATGTCGGGGAGAAATCATTATCAGGATCTACGCCGAGATCCTTGTCAGGCAGGTCTCTTATATGACCCATAGTCGCTTTTATCGTATAACCATCTTTTAGAATTCGCCCTATAGTACGCGCTTTTGCGGGCGATTCCACTATCACCAGATTATTTCCCATTACTTCGTATCTACTCCTTGGCTCACTATATAGTTCATATTGCCCAATTGACTTACCATACCTTTAAGTTCCATCATTGTCAAGGTACTGCTCACCGCCGATGCCGGTAGACCGGCGGACCGGCACAGCTCGTCTATATGCACCGGACCCATACAAAGGTGCCTCAGAAGTAACTCCTCCGTCTGAGTCTCGGGTGTGATTCCACTAAAAGCCATTTGCCTCGGCATCATGCTCAGGTTCAGCTCCTCCAGCACATCCTCAACATCAAGCACAAGTTTAGCTCCATCCCGGATCAATCGGTTGCTGCCCTTGCTTGAAGCGGCAAATATATTGCCGGGGACCGCGAACACCTCTCTGTCCTGCTCAAGAGCCATTCTGGCGGTAATAAGAGCACCGCTCCTCTCAGTAGCCTCTATAACCAGAGTGCCCAGACTTATACCACTCATTATCCGGTTGCGTCGCGGGAAATTCTCCGCCCTTGGCTTCACTCCGGGCGGGTACTCACTTATCAAGGCCCCGTTTTCAGCTATCTTCTGTGCCAGTTTGGCATTCTCAGGAGGATATATTATGTCGAGTCCGCAAGCCAGCACAGCTATAGTCCTTCCCCCTTCAGATAAAGCTACCTGATGAGCTACGGTATCTATACCCCGGGCCAGCCCGCTGACGATGACTACCCCATTTCTGACCAGATCCCTCACCAGCCGCTCGGTTGCCTCTTTGCCATACATGGTGGCCTTTCTGGTACCGACAACGGCCAGAGGGCAATCCTCATCCGTTAGAAGCGAACCCTTAACGTACAACAGCGGCGGAGGATCATATATATGTTTCAGGCTTTCCGGATAAGACCCATCATCGATATTCAATACCCTGATGTCACTTTCATCCAGTCTACGCAACTCGGCCTGAGGTTCGATACTCGACCTGCGCTCAACTATCCTCCGTACCAGTGCATCACTGATTCCGGCCTCTATCAGTTCTTCCGGCCCGGCATCCCAGGCTTTTTCAAGGCTTCCAAATTGATCCAGCAGCTGTCCAAACCTTACCCGGCCAAGACCGGGTATCAGGTTAAACGCGACCCAGTATGCTATTTCTGACATAAACAGTCTCCGAAAGATATGCAGGTGAGTAGAGAGGTGATCTAAGCGGACCTAATCTTCCTCGCTTGCCCTGGCCAGTGCCTTCTTCAACTTCATAAAGAATTGGGCAAGATCCTCGGTATCCATAGCGGCCATTTCCGGTGTCAGCGCAAGGATCAACGGAATACCATTACCTGTACCCTGAACCTGCATAACTTGCTCTGCCCTTGTCTTGCGGTTAGTACCCGATCCTTTCCTGGCAACGGTAGAGGTTCTGTTTCCAGAGTTTATTCCAAGGTCAATCTCCGCCATATGACAGAGCTGAATGAAAAACCTCGTCGTTTTGGCCGCCATTTCCGGCCCGAGGCAGTTAACCGTTATAAAGTGGTTGTATATATCCTCATGAGCGCACTTCGTTCCCTCGAACTGCTGGAAAAAATCTTTGTAGGCGTTTTTTACGATTTCCTGTAACGCGGCCGTAAAAGTTACGCCCTTGGTTTTCAACAACTGGCTCTTTTCGGTTGGTTTCCCTTCGTCATCTATTATTCCCAGAAAACGCAAAGCCCCTATGACCTTATATTCATTACCCGGAGCAACCCTGTTCATTCTAAGGTAATTCCCGTCTATCTTGGAAGGAGTACTCTTCCTCATAAGCTGTAGCGCCTGCATCATCCCCTTGGTAGGACCATATGGTAACGTCAAACCCTGCTCTCCAGGCCTCGCAGCTTCAGCCATAAATAATTCTCCAGCGTTCATTTGAGGACAGTCCGTGTTGCCGGAAGTATAACACCACCCTCGCGGACTGTCAACCAGTCCGTGCATGACAAAATCGGCTCGGACTGACTTATCGGCCTCATATTTGAAGCAAGAATTAATGCCTCCCTTTTTGTAAAGTCCGGATGAAAAATCGTGTGTTTTAGTCCATGAACAGATTCATCACTCAAATTCTTTAACGATGTTCGGCGGTGCTTCTCGGACTTAATATTTTCGCTTCGGCCCCTGTCCTTAATGGATCAACTCAATACCCTGGAGGTAATATCCGCCACATATTTCCCGATAGCCGGCGAGGCCGTCAGGCCCGGTGATTCAATACCAACGAGATTTATAAGACCGGGGAGCCCGGATATTTCCTCGTGAGCGATGACAAAATCCCGGAATTCTCCCCCGGGAACCTGCAATCTTGGCCGGATACCAGCGAAATCAGGGTGCAGGTCTTCAATTTCCAGTTGCGGCATGAAGCGCATGGCTGAATTGAAAAAAGTCTTCTTATGGTTTATATTCACGTCATACTCAATACTATCAACATACTCGGCGTTCGGGCCCAGTCGTACCATGCCATCACGGGAAATCGTGACATGTATTCCCAATCCGCTTTTTTCGGGGGGCGGATAGATGAGAGTATTGACCGCGTTTCTCCATTTAGATCCGAGTCCGAAGTACTCCCCTTTGCAGTAATTAATGCGATAGCCCTGCGTTTCTACGTCTACTCCGGCCAATCGGGCGATGACGTCAGATTGAAGACCCGCTGAATTCACTACCACCCGGGTATCGATATCGGTCACTCCATTCCAGTCTCGCACCTTTACCTTCCAGAGATTTCCCGGTTTTTCTATTCTCTCGACCGTTGACTCAAACAGTATATCCGCGCCTCCCTCTACGGCTTTTTGATAGTAATATCTCATAAGCGCATGCGTATCGATTATCCCTGTTGAGGGTGAAAACAGCCCCTCTTTTGCCTTTATATTCGGCTCCCTTTTATTGATTTCCGCCCCTGATATAAACTCCAGGTCCTCAACGCCGTTTCTACTGGCCTGCTCATGGATTATGTTAAGTGCTTCGATTTCGTCATCGTTCACAGCGACGATAATTTTGCCGGTTTTCCTGCAAGGGATCCCATTCTTTTCACAAAGCTCATACAGCAGTCGGTTACCCTCAATACACAGTCTGGCTTTGAGAGAATCCTGCGGATAGTAGATTCCAGCGTGGATAACCTCACTGTTCCTGCTACTGATCTCACACCCAAACGAGCGGTTTTTTTCGAATACAATCACCCTTCTGCCCTGTTTCGATATCCGGGCAGCTACAGCCAGCCCCACCACACCCGCGCCTACTATTACCACATCAACTTCAACTGACATGCCTCTTCCCCTTGAGATTATAACAAAACGGGCCCCGTTTGCCGGGGCCCGTTTGTGTGAAAAATTGTACGATTTTCAAGCGACTCAGCTATTGAGAATTTCCATGGCCTCCTCGCGATAGCACTCCATGAGGTAAGGTATACCCGTCACTCTGGCGCATTCCTCGGTAAGCGACATCAGATCTTTCCGTGTGATAGAAGAGATGTTAAAGCAGCGGGCACCGGCCATGAGCTGCTGCAACCCGACGCGCAGTTTCTCGGCATAGCTGTAAATACCAATAGCCCCGAGAGGTATATTCCGGATCTCATCGGAACCGACTATATCCTTGACTTCCTCGTAACAGACAAATATCTCCTCGACTGTGGAACCGTACTCACTCACCGTCCTGGGGAGCTTGCCCTCCTTAAGCCACTCGTTGATATTTCTGCCGACCATGCCCGGTATCATCAGCGCCCGGCCCATACAAGCCGCTTTTACGAATGGGGAACCAAGTGCCAATGCTTTAAAGATACCGTCCTCGCTGGAAAAGCCTCCGGCAAAGGCGAGGTCAGGTACGCGCTCACCTTTATCGGCCAGCTTCCGGGCAAACTCTTCCGCTGCGGCGTGGAGATACAGACTCGGCATACCCCACTCTTCCATCATTCGCCACGGACTCATTCCGGTACCGCCGGGAGCCCCGTCTATGGTCAGGAGATCTATCCCGGCCTTTGATCCCCATTTAAGAGCCATAGCCAGTTCTCGAAGGCCGTAAGCACCCGTTTTAAGGGTAATCCGCTTGAATCCGAGGCCCCTTAGCCGCTGAACCTCCGCCAGGAACCCTTCCTCATCTATAAAGCCGAGTCTGCTGTGCCGTTCGAACTCTTTTATCGAGCCGTCTTTAAAGGAGGACTGAACAACCCGGCTTGATGGATCAGGCGTAACAATATAGCCACGCTTTTGAAGTTCCAGCGCTCTCTCCACGCTGTCGACCTTGATCTCACCGCCAATGCATTTGGCTCCCTGCCCCCATTTCAACTCGATAGTATCCAGCCCGTGTTTTTTGCTTACATACTCAGCGACACCAAGCCTGGTATCCTCGACATTCATCTGGACCAGTAACTCTCCGTATCCCTGGTGATAACGCCGGTATTGCTCGATCCTCCGGTCGATATCAGGCGCCAGGGCCACTTTCCCATCGGAGTCGAGTTCCAGTCCGGGATCGATTCCACAGACATTCTCACCACAAACAATGGTCACACCTGATAACGCGGCCCCTACGGCAAAATGCTCCCAGTTCTTTCGGGCTATCTCAGTTGAGCCCAGTGCCCCGGTAAAGACTGGCAGGCGCATCTTTCGTTTGATATCCCAGCCATACTCCGTTTCCGTATTTACTGAAGGGAAGGTAGCTGTATCTGGATCACCGGCAACGCCTTCGGGCAGTCCTTTCGCGCCGAGAGCATAACCCTGCATATTGAGATGGGAATAGTCTACAGGGTAGTTTTTGTCGCCTCCCGCGGTTATCTCCCCGAATGGTCCGGGATATATCATCTCCCTGGCCCGGAAGGTGGCCTTGAACACCTCGCAGTTACCGGTACAGCCGTCAACACAGCGGGTACACAAACCACTCATCGGGACCACGCTTTTTGAGCGATTGGCCGACCTGGTGGCATCATTCGAATTAGGTCTTTGCAGGTTCACTAATCCTCCTTTCCTGTTTCCGGGAAGCCCCGATATCCGATAAAAGGATGGTGCAGCATCTTCAACAGTCGAGAGTTCCCGCCCCTCAGCACCCTGGGAACTGAAAAATAAAAAAACTCCCTCCTGACATCGGTGAAATCAATCCTCAGGAGGTCATACGACGGCAACCGATTACCGTCTCACACATGGCAAATGATATCATCCTTAGCAATGACTGTCAATACCCGCATAGTATTAATAAGCGGACCTGTCATCAAGAGGACTTGGTGGACATTTATCCTTTACATCGGCAAAATTGCCAGCTAAGAGAGCCGTTGTACTGGCCGGGTATCCCTTTATGATGCCCCAAGCGCCGGCAATTAACAGGCAGGTACCGCGGTAATTAAATCCCGATATGACTACTGATAAATCGATGAAAAGAGATATCTCTTTCTTGTAAATTACGGTCAGTGAAGGTCGCGTGGAGGTGATTGTGATCTTCGGACTGAATACTGTATCCATTCTGGAAAGGTCGGTGTGCGTGTGGAACCGGGAACGCCGACAGGACTGGCTGGCTTCGGTTCACTATTCCACTGTCATGAACTCAGGGGTGGACTTCTTACGTGTTTTTGAATCTATCGGAGCTATTTGACACCGCAGGTTCCGGTACAGTGGCGAGTGGTCATTATAATTCCTGGTTCACGGATGGTTCAGAGGCTACTCTATAATCTCAGATCATCAAACCTTACCAGTGAACCATAATCAACGACAGTACTGCCCGCCCGGTTATCAGCCTCGATACCACCTTCTTCGGCGGCAGCGACCGGATTCATTCCGCCAACCAGTATCATACCCACCTTATTCAAATCCACAGGAATCTGGCAAAGCGGTTCACTCGTATTCCCCGTGGTAAGGATGGCCCCCAGCCCCACTTCATTCATTCGGGAGATTACCTCATCCACAATAGGCCGGCAGGGGGCGGGAAATTCCCGGAAGTTAGCCAGTATTTTTCCGTTACCCTGGCCGGCAGCTTTTCTGACCGAGGTCATCTTTCCACGTATAAATACCTCTGATGGATCCAGAGAAGTGCCGGCATAATAGATCAACTCTATAAAACGCAGGGGCCTGTAATTGCGAATTTGTAAAATCCCTCCAAAACGGGAATCCATCGGAACCCCTGCCTTGAGCAGTACACCGTTTACGAGCACGCTGCAAACTGTAGCCAACCCCACCTTACCCTGTGGTACGACATGTTCACCGATCCTCTCACCCTCCCCTGCCACCGCGACCCGATCCCCGGCACACAACCCGGCCTTGAATGCGGGGGCCATTAAAGTCTTTGCCCTGGCAAATTTATCCTTCGGGAAAAAAGAGATATTTACGGGAATTGTACCAGTGCAGGTACGGAAGTCAAAACTGGTCTGAAAAGCGAGCATTTCAATGCGTGAGAGCACCAGTCCCACCTTATCCTGAACCAGCGCGCTCCGCATCTCCTCCCTGCCCTGCTCAGTAATTACCCTACCGTCCCTTCCAACCAGCCGGGTCAAACCCCGCTCATCCATCAACTTCAGATGGTAGCGAACCGCCCGCTCCGTAAGGTCGATTCCGTAATCCTTAAGCCTTCTCGCTATCAGGCGCGCTCCCATTGGCTCCGCCGAATCGCCGACTATCCGGAGAATGGCAAGCACCTTTCTCTCTACTTCCTGAGTCTCCGTCCCAACCAAGTCTTACATCCTTGCCGGTAATAATCCATATCTGATTCCCCTGGCTCTTATCCTAGAATATGAACAAATTCTCCATTTCTGTCAAGTAAATCGCGCTAAATAGGTTAAAACCGCTATGAAAGAGGCGCCTCACGCTCTACAGCCAATGGTAGCTACACATCACGTCATCACCGTGCGAGGACCCGGAGTTCTCGAACGCCTGATTACATTGTTTCGCACAACGGGCTCTCATAACCCGGAAAAAACTGTTCGGTTTCAGCGGCCGGATGACATGGATATTCCGCCATTCTCCATAAGGGAATCCAGCGCTTCTATACAAGTGTTCCGCAACGCTCTTTTCACCTTATTGGTTCACTTAAGGTAACTTTAATCAACCCCTTTTAATTCCCCAGTCTTGGGGAAATTTCAATCCGGGGGGACACCCCCGGACCCCCGAAGTCACCACTTGCCTCAAGAGGTTCCTTAAGGTAACTCTGATCAACCCCTCAATACCCCAATCATGGGGGACTTTTGATGCTGGGGAACACCCCCGGACCCCCGAAGTCAGCGTCGGGTAGGTGGTGGGGATAAGGCTGAGTACCTGAACACAATTAGTATCAGGGAAAGTCTGGTTATTTACGGGACGTTACACCAGGATCGACTGGATTGTGAGAGAGTCAGGTGTTGTTGGTTCTATGCAGGTTGATGGGCGCCATATCCTTCGCTAGGGATATGGCGCCCATAGTGGACAGAGAAGACATCCGGACATGCCAGAAGATCCGGTTCAATCGAAGTTAGAGTACAGGCAAATACCGTTTGAGCTCAAATTCAGTTACCTGCGTACGATACATATCCCATTCCACCTTCTTGTTGGTAATGAAGTTCTCAAAAACATGGTCTCCCAGTGTATCTCGTACCAGCTTACTCTGCTCGGTTAACATGATGGCCTCCTGGAGGCTGCCCGGGAGCATACCGATGCCCCTGCGTTCCCGTTCGGCCGCGCTCATCTCGTAGACATTCTCCTCCACCGGTTCCGGGGCCTCATACCCCTTTGCAATTCCCTCCAGTCCGGCCGCCAGCATAACGCTGAAGGCCAGGTACGGGTTGCACGCCGGGTCGGGCGACCTGAACTCCACCCTTGTCGATTTCTCCTTACCCGGTTTGTATTCCGGAATGCGGATGAGGTCTGAGCGATTCCTCTGCGCCCAGGAGACATACACCGGCGCCTCGTAGCCAGGTACCAGCCTCTTATAGGAATTCACCCACTGGTTACATACTGAAGTGATCTCGGGACCGTATTTCAGCAGTCCTGCCACATAGCTCCGGGCATCTTTGGAAAGATGATACGCCGATCCTTTTTCGAAAAACGCGTTCGATTCGCCCTTGAATAGAGACTGATGCACGTGCATTCCGCTGCCATTGATACCGAACACGGGCTTGGGCATAAAGGTCGCATAAACCCCGTAGCGCATGGCTGTCTGCTTGACTACCAGCCGGTAGGTCATTACATTATCCGCCATGGTGAGCGCATCCGTATACCTCATGTCGATTTCATGCTGGCTGGGAGCCACTTCGTGGTGGGAATACTCAATGCCAATTCCCATATCTTCAAGCGAAAGGACAGTGTCCCTTCGGAAATCCGTGGCCGCATCCAGCGGGGTCAGGTCAAAATACCCACCCTGGTCCAGTACCTCGGTGCCGTTCGAATCCTTAAAGTAGAAGAACTCGAGCTCGGGCCCGACATAGAATGTGTAACCCAGCTCCGCAGCACGAGCCAGGTTCCTTTTTAATACATACCGTGGATCGCCCTCGAAAGGTTCTCCCGTCGGCTTAATGATGTCACAGAACATCCGGGCCACCGCACGATGCTCCTTTGGCCGCCACGGAAGCAGGCAGAAGGTATCCGGATCGGGCATGGCCATCATGTCGCTCTCATCTATTCGGGCGAAGCCTTCTATAGATGATCCGTCAAAACCCATGCCGTCTTCCAGCGCGGTCTCAAGTTCCTCAACCGTGATGGTGAAACTTTTCAGAAAGCCGAGGATATCGGTAAACCACATTCTAATGAACTTGACATCATGTTCCTTCGCTTTCTTGAGCACATATTCTTTGCTCTCATCTTTGGACGTCATCTTTCTTTCCTCCTAACGTAAAAAGTTGGTTCAGGTCACCCTGGCGATCTGAGACCTTACTGCTGTATGCTCCCAACCCCCAGTCCTTGCAACTGTCTGTTATATTAGCATTCCAACCTCCATTAGCACCAGTGCGCTTTTATTTCATTTTATCCCTGCCATGTTACATACATGTTTCAGTGTTTATTTTCAACGGCCGTGATTTCCAGCCGGATTACCGTTCTTCTAAACCGCGTCCTGCCCCTGGTCTCCATTACTTATTCGCAGGGCATCCTCAACCGGTAAGACAAATATCTTTCCATCACCCCGCTCCCCTGTCCTGGCGCTGTTCGCGATGGCGCGCACCGCCCTGTCAGCCTCTTCATCTATAACAACACATTCTATTTTCAACTTCGGCAGGAATTCAACCCGGTATTCACCGGCCCGCCACTGCAAGGTAATGCCCATCTGCTTTCCTCTGCCACTTACCTGGCTTACGGTCATACCGCGTACGCCCATCTCCGCTAGTGCTTCTCTCACAGGCTCCAGCTTTTCCGGTCTGATGATCGCCTCTATCTTTTTCATGGCAACAAACCTCCGTACGCACGCTCACCGTGCTGTGAAATATCCAGCCCAACTTCCTCCTCCTCACTCTTAACCCTCAGGCCGATAAAACGATCGACCAGTTTGCCCAGTATCACAGTCGCAACAAAGGCAAAAACTGCAACCGCGGCAACTCCAGCTATCTGCTTGCCGAATTGCACTCCCCCACCCCACAGCAGTCCGTCCACCCCACCGATCGAAGCACTGGCAAATATTCCGGTGGCCAGCGCCCCCCAGACGCCGCACATGCCGTGGACCGCCCACACATCCAGCGACTCATCTATGCCCCGTTTAGTTCTCCAGAGGATAAAGTAATATCCTACAATTGAGGCGCCTATCCCTATCGGTATTCCCATGATCGGATGGACAAATCCCGCGGCCGGTGTTATGGCCACCAGCCCCGCTACAGCACCGGTAGCTACCCCCAGGGCCGATGGGCGCCGATCCCTCCATGCCAGTAACATCCAGGTCACCGCGGCGGCCGCCGCTGACAGATTGGTCGCCACGAAAGCGCTGGCAGCCAGACCATCCGCGGCCAGCGAGCTCCCCGCGTTAAATCCGAACCAGCCAAACCACAAGAGCCCCGCCCCAAGCATAACCAGGGGAACATTGCCGGGCTCCATCGGCATACCTTCCCGAAAACCTTTCCTGGGCCTGAGCAGAAAGGCCAGAGCCAGAGCGGTCATTCCCGCGTTTATGTGGACGACTGTACCTCCGGCGAAGTCAAGCGCGCCCAGTTCGTTCAGCCACCCCCCTTCACCCCACACCCAGTGAGCCACCGGACAATAGACCACTGTAAACCAGAGAACGGCGAGAATCACGAATCCGCTGAACTTCATCCGCTCCACCACCCCGCCAGTCCACAGGGCAACAGTTATTACGGCGAACATACCCTGAAACACCATAAATCCCAGGTGTGGTACTGTAGAGGCGTAAGTGCCGGAAGGCTCCTGCCCGACGCCCTTTAGAGCGATAAAATCAAGTCCGCCCACCAGGCTCCCGTGGTCGGAGCCAAAGCTGAGGCTGTAGCCGTAGAGGGCCCATAACAAGCCGATAATCCCCAGTAATGTAAAGCTCATCATGAGGGTGGAGAGCACATTTTTACTCCTGACCATCCCACCGTAGAAGAAGGCCAGCCCGGGAGTCATCAGCATGACCAGAGCCGTCGATACAAGAATCCACGTCGTATCTCCCGCGTCAATCATTGAAGTTCACCACCTTTCGCTCGCTTCATACTGTAGATAATGCTAACCATAGGGGGTTTCAGCGGTGTTACCGGGATGTTACGTTTATGTTACAAAACAGGGGACCGGTATACGCGCCCGGCGCATGGGCCCTGGGGCCTGTTTTCTTCTGGCGCGAAGCTGGATATGCTATAATGCTGTCTATGGTGTGACAGGCACTTTCTCAATGGCAAAATGGGCCAAGCACTACGTCACACGCTGGGAATATGAGCGTGACCCCAAATCAACAGTGTGCATAACACCTATGAGGACTCCCTTTGTCAAGGGCTGCCTTCCTTTTGAATATGGATAGCTTAATGGTCTTGTACCCTTACTTGTTTACCAGCGAGGCGATGGGCGCGAGAAAAGAAGTAGCCCGCGTCAACAAATTATTTCAGCACAAACTGGGAGAAACAATATAGAAACCATATGAGCTCCGAACCTGAAAGGCGGCATAACGTATTAAGGCCACGACTGATTGCTCTTATCTCAGTCCTTCTTATTATCGGCGCGGCGGCAATAGTAATATATCGGTCTGGGATGTTTTTTATTACGATATAACCGATCTTGAACGGCATGTATCAATTCACATCACATACGATCCAGAGGGTGATGCCCCGGCACTCGACTGGATGGAGGTTGAAGCCGCCCGTTAGGTCAGATTTCAAATAAGTTCAGGATGAGAACCTGAATGTCTGGAGTGCACAATCACAAATAGAACCCAAGTTCAGAGAATTCTAACTCAGGGTTACGGATGGCATCCAACAACGCAACCACATTCACTACAAAAAACCCACGTTACCATGTGACTGTCGCCGGTTGTTTTAACGTGATTTATAGAATCTCTCGTAAACGCAAAAGCAGAGCTACCGCATTTTGGGCATACCGGTTCCATTCATCCCCCTTAATAAAATTACACATACTGGAGGCACCCGGCAGGTGGTAATTAATTGTGTCTTATCTGGTCAGGTTACCGGAAATCACTAAGTAAACTAAATCCATCCCCGGCACCTCATTGCTTCGACCACGCGCTCAACAGCTACAACATAAGCGGCCTTTCTCATGGTGATACCATATTTCCTGGATGTGCTCAGTACCTGGTGATAGGCGGTTTTCATTTTCTCATTAAGACGCTTATGGATTTCTTCTTCATCCCAGTTGCACATATATGAGTTCTGTACCATCTCAAAGTAAGAGACTGTTACACCACCGGCATTGCACAGAAAGTCGGGTATCACGTGAACGCCATTTTCACCTAGAATTTCATCGGCCTTAGGCGTCGTTGGGCCATTGGCCAGCTCAGCAAGGATTTTAGCCTTGATATTCCTGGCGTTCTTTTCGGTGATTACGTTCTCTAACGCGCAGGGGATAAGCACATCCACATCAAGCTCCAGAAGTTCCTCATTGGAAATGCCCTGTGCGTCAGGTAAGTTAGTTACCGATCCTGTTTTGACCTTATGATTATATATAATCTCTGGGTCGAGGCCTTCGCTATTGTATATGCCGCCTTTGCTATCGCTGACAGCGACTACCCGACTGCCAAAAAGCTCTTTGCACAGGCGTGCTGCATGGTATCCGGCATTTCCATAGCCCTGTATCGCAACTGTTAAATCGCTCATATCTATACCTAATACATTAACTGCTTCCCTGATAGTATACATTCCACCACGTGCCGTTGCGTCTCCCCGTCCGGCTGAGCCGCCGATGCATACAGGTTTGCCGGTAATAACACCGAAATGGCTCTTCCCAACAATCCTGGAATACTCATCCATCATCCAGGACATTATCTCCGGGGTGGTATAGACATCGGGTGCCGGGACGTCAACATCCGGCCCGATGAACTGCCAGATAGCTTTTATATATGCCCTGCTCACCCGTTCCAGTTCACCTTTCGATAATTCCTTAGGGTTACAAATAATACCGCCTTTACTTCCACCGAGAGGGAGGTCAAGCAGGGCGCACTTCCAGGTCATCCATGCGCTAAGGGCTCGGACAGTATCTATCGTTTCTTCGGGATGGAACCGAATTCCACCTTTGCCCGGGCCTCTGGCATCATTGTATTGTACCCTGAATCCATGGAACACTTTCACGGCACCATTGTCCATGCGTACCGGGATGGACACGTGGAGTTCACGCATTGGATTGCGAAGTATCTCGCATACGTTTGGTTCCAGGGTCAGGGTTTCGGCACATGCATCTATCTGTTCCTGCGCAACTCTAAACGGATTGACAGCTGACATTCTTTTCTTATACCTCGTTATTAAGATTTACGATAAACAGCCATACTATGCCCGCACACCATGAAGAGCCTGTATAAAGCCATCATGACCGCCATTGCAGTTACCCCAAAATGCGATCACTGTTTTTAAGACAGCTCATCACTGCTGCAACTCCTCGAATTTGACGAGATCGTTATAGTCCACGATGGCGCTCATGGCCCGGTTTTCCGCCTCAATACCGGCCTCTTCAGCGGCGGCAACAGGATTCATACCGCCTATCAAAATCATCCCGATTTTGTTGATTTCCACAGGTATTTCACAGACCGGCTGGCTGGTACTGCCCATCAACAGTACTCCTCGCAAGCCGGCCTTTGACAACCCCTCCAAAGCTTCCTCAACTATAGGCCGGCAAATACCGGGTACCTCACGAAAATTGGATAGTATTTTACCGTTGCCGTTTCGTGCTGCCTCTCTCACTGAGGTCATTTTGCCCCTGATGAATACCTCTGAGGGATCGAGCGACGATCCTGCGTAGTTAATAAGTTCCACAAATCGAATCGACTGCCTGTTCCTTAGCTGAAGGATTCCACCAAAACGGGAATCCATGGGAATACCGGCTTTCAATAATACTCCGTTGACCAGTACGCTACACACTGTGCCCAGCGCAACCTTGCCCTCGGGAACCGTTAGCTCGCCGATTTTCTCACCAGCCCGGGCTACCACCACTCGGTCTCCGGCACAAAGTCCGGCTTTAAACACTGGCACCATCGCGGAAACCGCCTTACCAAATTCCCGTTTAGGAAAAAGGGAAACATTTATCGGAATTTGGCCGGTACATGTTTCCCAATCGAAACTGGTCTGGAACGCCTGCATCTCTATCTTCGAAAGCACCAGCCCGACTTTATCCTGAACAAGAGCGCTTTTGAGCTCATCAATTCCCTGTTTCGTGATCAATCTGCCATCCCGACCTACCAAATATGTCAATCCTCGTTCATCCATTAGCCTGAGATGGTAGCGGACTGCCCGTTCAGTAAGATCAATACCGTAATCCTGCATGCGACGGGCAATGATACGAGCGCCTATCGGGTCCGTAGATTCGCTGATAATTCTCAATATGAGAATAACTTTGCGTTCGACTTCCTGTGAATCTACACCAACCAGCATTTTCTGCCCTGAGCCTTTTTTGGTAGTGGCAATATAGTGCCACAATATCGGCAATCGGTTGCCTTTTATGCTTACCAAAATATTATCAGAGCCACATGTAAAGTGTCAACAATTTAATTCTAAGAGACCTCCTCAGTAAGAGGTGACTTCGGGGGGCTAGGGGTGTCCCCAGCTTTAAAAGTCCTCCATGATTTGGGGGGTTCAGGGAATTGATCAGGTAATACATTCACGGTTAATTAGGCAATATTGCCAATTATTGGCACAAATTGATTTTTCCCCGGAAGGGGATGGGCACTGATTACGCAAATGCTGCAACGAAGTACTAATGTGGGCCGAGCCCACCCTGTGTCTGCTGAAAAAAGCCGCCACCCGGAATCAATCACAATTCCACTAAATAATTAAAAGTGCTAAAATAGGCTATGGCCGGAATTGAGTATAAAAAGTTTATCGGCCCCGGAATAATCGCGGTCCTGGTCATAGCCCTTTATTATCCCGCCATCGAATGGATGGCCAATTCATGGTGGAACTCCGATTATTACTCTCACAGCTTACTCCTCCTCCCGGTTGCCCTCATCATTCTCTGGAGCAGGCGGAATGACCTGGGTGAAAAGCGACCATACCAGATCGGTATATGGGTGCTCGTCGCCGGACTCATTCTTTACGTCGTGGGCTTCGTCCGGGCCTCGAATTTCCTTTGCGCGGCATCCCTCCTGCTCGTACTGCCGGGAATCGTAATCTTCGCCCGGGGGATAACCGCCCTTCGGGCGGTCGCCTTCCCCATCGCCCTCCTTGTCTTCATGATCCCGTTTCCCTGGCTGGATAGAGTCACCCTCTGGCTGCAAAACTTTGCCGCCAGGGCGTCTGCCTGGATAGTGGATTTACTGGGAGTATCGGTTACACGAACCGGCTCACAAGTGGAACTGGAGAATGCTTCCTTCCAGATTGGAGTCCCGTGCAGCGGAATGCACAGTCTTATCGCCCTGCTGGCGCTCGCGGCAATCCTGGCCTATTTGCTCAGAGGACCTTTCATCCGCAAGCTGTCACTGGTCATACTGGCCATCCCCGTCGCCATTTTCTCCAATCTGGCCCGGCTGGTTATCCTGCTGTTAATCGGCAACGCCTGGGGAGAGGACGCGGTTACAGGCGTAGTTCATGACCCCTTGAGTCCCATCATATTCGTAATAGCCATCATATGCCTGATCCCCCTGGCACGCATACTTGGCCTCCGGGTTAATGAACCTCACGAATAAGACGAATCACTTCCATAAATAAGCTCCCCGATTTATAATAATCAAGTGCTGCTGTTCGGTCATATCGGAATCACAATGGGGGTGGTACTGGCATGGGATAAGGGCCTTTCCAGAAGAGTTCCATTCATCCACAGGGAAGAACAGGGGGAGAGCTCAACACCCGGCCGTTTGGCTGCCATGGGAAACAGCATCGACTACCGGCTGGTCGGGCTGGGAGCGATGCTCCCGGATATAATCGACAAGCCACTGGGCATTTACATCTTTGGTGATGCCATCAGTAATGGGCGGATTTTCGGCCATACACTTGTCTTTTTCCTGATATTGCTCGCCATAGGAATCTATCGCTATCGCAGATACGCCAGGCCAGGCTTCCTTATCGTTTCCCTGTGTTCCGGATTCCACCTGCTGCTTGACAGAATGTGGTATACTTCCCACACCCTCCTATGGCCCGCGTACGGAATAAGTTTTGAAAAAGTGGATGTTACCGGATGGCTTTCCGAGATAAGCGATAAGTTCCTCAGTTCTCCGGGCGCCTATGGTACGGAAATTATCGGACTTCTCATTCTGTTGCCGTTTGCCTTCAAACTATTACGCGACAGGGAAGTAATTCGATTCATTAAATCCGGGACCATTTGATGGAACATTATGACGTATTGATAGTCGGGGCGGGGCCCGCCGGCAGCCGTACCGCCTACAGGATGGCGAGCGCCGGATACAAAGTAGCCATCTTCGAAGAAAAAGAACAGGCAGGGCATAAGTCCTGTTGCACAGGAATTATAGGAAGGGAATGCGCCGACCTTTTTGATATAGACGTCGATTGCGTTCTTCGAGAGGCCGGCTCCGCCAGACTTTTCGCTCCGTCGGGCGAAT
>JAWOBX010000097.1:0-6350 GCA_046484125.1 Dehalococcoidia bacterium
GAAAAATAAGCTCTCGCGAATTGGGAGGCTACAATAAACAGGGAACAGTCAAAGCCTGTCCTTCCTTCATGTATGTGATGGAAAAAAGGTGAGGGTTCTTGAGTTCCATATTTCCTTGCCTATTCACCTTCCCTGTGTTATGTTATTCCATGAGCCTGGCTCAAATGAGGTACTTTCATGTCCCGTATCGGTAAAGCCACTTCACACGAGTATTTCCACCACTCCTCACAGGTCTGGATGCGTCTGGTGGAGATATCCGCACTTCTGAGGCAGGACCACGCCATGGAGCATGCCACGATCAATTTACTCATAAAGCAACTTGACAAAAGGGCGCATCTCCTCGGTCACACAGCTATTGGCGGTTTCTATATCTACGGCGATGTGCCTACTGAGATGGTAGATAAAGCCGCCCGGGAAGCCCTTCGGAGGCTGAGGGAGGGAAGTTATGAACTGGCTATTTCTCCGATGTGCGGTACCAATCTGGCTGTTGCGGGCCTGGCAGCCGGTGTGGCGTCACTTATTGCTGGTAGAGATTGCACGGGTTGGAACAAGTTCGGCAGGGTGGTACAGGCGTCTGTGCTGGCAGTTGTGATCGCGCAGCCTTTGGGGCGCATGGCCCAAAGGTACCTCACCACCGATGCCGATCAGTATAATGCCAGTAAGGTCATGGTAACCAGACAGAAGATGGGCTCTATCACCCGGCACAGGGTGAAAGTACTACGTTCGTACTAGAGGAGGCGGCAATGGCCAGGATGCCACAGGAAGTAGTAGATTTTTTCAGGAATGATCCCCAGCAGGTTTCGAAGGTTGTGGCCACCATCGGTTCGGATGGAACGCCGAATGTGGCCGCCAAGGGCAGTTTGATGGCTGTGGATGACGAAACCATAGCGTTCGCGGAACTGGTTGGAAGCAAAACGAAAGAGAACCTTGAGGCAAATGGCAGGGTGGCTGCAGCGGCCTTTAAAATGGTCGAGGGATTTCAGGTGAAAGGTACTTTTCAAGGCTTCCAGTCCTCGGGTCCGCTGGTAGACCAGTTCGCTGCCATTTTAAAACCACTGGGTATAGAGGTAAGAGAGGTCGGTACCATCAAGGTGGAAGAGGTCTATTCCCTCTCGCCAGGGGACGCGGGTAAACGAATCGTGTAAAAATCGTCGATATCGCTGAAGGATATCGAACTTAAGCAAGATTGTGATCTTTCATGACCAGGCAATTTGATGCGCTCTCCCGCAAACGTGTGGTTATAAAGCTGGGAACTAATCTTATTACCGGTGGGAAGGCCAGGCTTTCCAGGCAGATGATGGCCGGCCTTGTGGACCAGGTAGCCCGCCTGCACCGGAGAGGCTTCCAGACGATACTGGTTTCCTCCGGGGCGGTCGCCGCGGGGAAGCAGAGGCTTGGGGTGAGGAAGAAACGCCGGGATACGCCCTACCGGCAGATGATGGCCGCGGTGGGGCAGAGCCGTTTAATGCAGGCGTACGATGAGCTGTTTACTGAACACGAAATCATAGTTGCGCAAACGCTCCTGACCAAACCGGATTTCATGAGCAGGCTCGGTTATCTGAATGCTCGCAATACCCTTCTGGCCCTTCTGGCTATTGGAGTTGTGCCCATTGTCAACGAGAATGACGTGGTATTCGTCGAGGAGCTTGAGGGGTTGACTTTCGGTGATAACGATAACCTCTCCGCGATGGTTGCCAACCTGGTCGATGCCGATCTTTTGATAATATTGAGCGACGTAGCCGGGCTTTACGATGCTGACCCGGCCAGAAATCAGAGTGCCCGGCTGATAACAAAGGTCGATAAGGTTGACCGGTCGATTGAAAGGCTGGCAAAAGGATTGCCCGGGGAGGGAGGTACGGGGGGTATGGCCACCAAACTCCAGGCGACGAAACTGGCTACGGCTTCAGGGACAATGGTGGTCATCGCTGGAGGCAAAGAGCCTGAGGTTATCCTGCGAATTATCGAAGGGGAGTCGGTCGGCACGCTGTTTCCTGCTGCTACCTCCAGGCTGGAAAGCCGAAAGCGGTGGATGCTGAGCCAGACGGCGAGGGGTCAGATAGTTATCGATCCGGGCGCCGAGAAAGCTCTGATCGCCGGTAACAAGAGCCTCCTGCCAGCCGGTGTTATCCAGGTCAGGGGCCAGTTTGAAAGAGGTGATGTGGTGGAGATTGTCAACGCCGAGGGGAACATCATTGCCACCGGGATCACCGGTTATAGTTCAACTGATGTGAAGAAGATCATGGGTTCGCGCTCTGACCGTATCGAGGAGAGACTGGGATACGGCTACGGGGCGGAGATCGTTCACCGGGATAACCTTGTTGTCCCCTGAGATGTGCTAATCCCACTTGACCGACCTTAAAAGTTGTGAGGGAATATATGGATACAAAACAGAAAGCGAAAAAGGCGAAAGAAGCGTCAATCCGGCTTGCCGCTACTCCGGCAGACGTGAAGGATATGGCGTTGGCCGAGATGGCAAGTTCGCTGGAGATACACAGGGAATCTATCTTATCGGCAAACAGGTCCGACCTGGAGAAGGCTGAATCTGAAAACCTCTCCGGTCCGTTACTTAAAAGGCTCAAGTTTGATGAAGGCAAAATCAGGGAGGCAGGTGATGGATTAAAGAGCCTGATCGCTCTTCCCGATCCGGTCGGGCAAACTCTGAGTGCAACGGAACTGGACGATGGACTGGAACTCTACAAAGTAAGTTGCCCGATTGGTGTTATCGGTATCGTTTTTGAATCGAGACCGGACGCTCTGGTACAGATATCCTCACTTTGCCTCAAGAGCGGTAACGCAGTGCTTATGAAGGGCGGGAGCGAGGCTGCCAATACCAACCGTTTCCTGGCGGATATTATTTATGAGGCTACCGTTAAAGCCGGAATACCCGAAGGTTGGCTTACCCTTCTTGAAGCGAGATCAGATGTTAACGAAATGCTGGGACTGGATGAATACATAGACCTGATAATTCCCAGGGGTAGTAATGAGTTTGTCAGGCGGATAATGCACAATACCAGTATCCCCGTTCTCGGCCATGCGGATGGTATATGTCACGTATATGTAGACCGTGAAGCGGATGTGGATATGGCTGTCAGGATAGCGGTCGACAGTAAAACCCAGTACGTGGCTGTTTGTAATGCTGCCGAAACCCTGCTCGTACATCACGATATAGCGGAAGCCTTCCTGCCACGGATCAGGGAAGCTATGGAGGAGAAGGGAGTTGAGCTCCGTGGCTGTCCCCGGACGTTACAGATAATTAACGTAAAACCCGCGGATGAGGATGACTGGTCCTCTGAATATCTGGATTTAATTCTATCGGTTAAAATTGTCGACAGCCTTGAAGCCGCTATAAATCATATCAACCAATACGGCTCCGCGCACACGGATGTAATAGTGACTTCTGATCGATCCCGCGGGATGAGATTCATGAATAGCGTCGATTCGGCTGATGTGTTTATGAACTGCAGCAGCAGATTCAGTGACGGTTTCCGTTATGGGCTCGGGGCGGAGGTCGGGATCAGCACCAGCAAAATCCATGCCCGAGGTCCGGTAGGTCTGGAGGGGCTGGTAATATACAAGTGGCTGCTGATCGGCAATGGCCATATTGTCGCCGATTATACGGGAGAAGCCGGGAAGACCTTTTTACACCGGCAGATCGCCAGGCGTTTAGGCCGATGATAATGCCGGGGTTAGTCGGATACGGACCGGCCTTTTCCGGGTCAGAATGATCGGTTGTTCGTAGTAAATGCTGCTAATTAGTATTCAGGAAGGGGGAGAAAATGACAGATTACAGATTCGAAAGAGAGTGCCGCACTCCCTATTCGGAGTCTTACGTCATCGCTGTAGAGGATGAGCAGATAATCGGCAGAGTTGATCTGCATTTTACTACAAGTGTAGTTAATGCGTCACTCAGTGTAGGTGAGAGCATGACCTCAGAGGAAATCCGTGAGCTGATAAACGTGATAGACGAAGAAATAGTGCTTTCCGCCGATATGCCGAGGGATGATTTTATGGTAACGGTTTACCAGGGGCGAGAAGTCGGCATCTTCAGTGACGAGGAATTCGGTGGTGAAACTGAACTGGAGGATTAGGGCAAGGCCCTTCATCCGTTTCTCCGGCCATTGAAACGGACAAACTCGAACTTGAGGGATCTCTTCGCCCGGTCAAAATAAACTCCACTCGTGACGGGGGAGTAACGCATGAGGCTAACCAACAGGGTGGTCCTGTCGTTATGCCGCGCATTATTGGAAATGAGTACCACCGACTATGGGGCCTGATGTAGCCATGGATTTACAATTCCGCCGGGTTTGGGGATAATGGTGATTGATCAGAGCTTTTTAATAGTTAAGGATTCGGTTCTTGTGTTAGTATCGAATAGCTACCGTTGATCAGTTGCCGGGGGCGGTTTGTTCACTGGATATTCTTACCTGATGGATTTATAGAATGTACTTCCTGCTCTCCGTGTTATCACCTTTCAGGGATTTATTCGATTTCCTTGTTCCATACCTTGATGATGTCCCAGCGTTAAGGGCGATTATCGGATTCGGATTAATATTCCTCCTTCCCGGATTTGCCTGGTCCCGGGTTTTCTTTTCCAGAGAGCAGGTAAATATTCTCGAGAGAATAGTACTCTCTTTTGGCCTGTCAGTTGCCCTGGTTACCCTCAGTATGTTCGCGCTAAATCTCCTGTTTGATGTGAGGATCAGTGGATTCAACGCTGTGATGGTTGTCGCGGTCATTTCACTTGCGGCACTGGGCTTCTATTTGCTCAGAAGGTATGTGAACATCGGCGAGGTGTTTCGTAACCGGTAAGCATGGCGAATATGAAAGAGGTTCATTTATCCCTAAAACAGCGATTGATTCGGACGCATATCAGCATCGCTGTTTTCCCCTCCCGGTTAAATAAGGTTCTTCAGGTCACCTGATGGCGGATGCCATCAGGTGACCTGAAGAACCTTCCTCGTTGGGGGAGGGTTTTCCCCGGTCAGGTGAAAACGGATTGTTCTCAATGTATTTGAAACGATGTTTTCGGGTTTATCAGCGGACGGGGTTTCAAGAGGCGTTGTTTTGAATGTTTCATAGTCACCCAGCCCGACCCCATCCCCCACCGCTTTTACCCTGAAGTAATAGGTTGTGGACGGTTCAAGGTCAGTTATCGTGGCGCTGAAAGTGCCTGCGCTCGTCATGAGCCGGGGGCCGGTTTGAAATTCACACGGTGTTTTTAATCCCCATTCAAACAGAACTGCTACGTTTGAGTCAGTGCCGGTATCGCGAAGCGTACCGTTCAGCCTCGCCGAGTCGCCGGATATTTCATCAGCTTCCCCGGTCTTCACCGACGGTATTACGGGGAATTTCGGCTCGCCATAGCCCTTTTCATAAGCTACCTGCGGCGTCGCAAAAACCAGCAGTACTGTGACCAGTACACCGGTCATAACAGCAAGGATTGTTCTCCTGGATCGCAGCTCCTTCTTAATCATTCCCATTTGCATTCTACCACACATCAACTTCATTCACTCGATATAAGATCGACAGACGCTTACCGTTTTTCGCCGCATTTTATCACGCCGGAACGCAGGTGTCAATTTGGTTAAGATGTTCGCCAATCGGTGGTAAACTTCGGTTCAATCAGCGTTACGACACTTACAATAGTGAGGATGCCGATAAATAAGCCCCCTTTTCGCGGGGAACGGTTTACGAGAAATGAGTGTCAAATAAAAATCACCCCGCGAAGTGGGGGTGATTTTTATTTGACAGTTTTGGCTGGAGGTGTGTAATTTGTTATTTGCGTATTATGGTGTGGATCTCCTGGCCATTAACAGGTAAATGATCACTCCCAGCAAAACCACTCCCAGGATAGGCCCGATGATGATCCAAACGTTAATTCCGTCGTCATCCTCCTCTTCCGGTGGAGGGGTCGTGGTGGCCGGTGGTGTAGTTGCCGGCGGAGTTGTTGGCGGCGGAGTTGTAGTTGGTGGCGCCGTTGTTGGTGGCGGGGTCGTGGGTGGTGGAGTTGTTGGCGGTGGTGTAGTGGGTGGAGGGGTTACCTGGGCAACCTCAGCGAACTGGGTGAAGTGAAAAGTCTCGAAAGTAATCACCTGAGATACCGGATCGATATTTATATCCGGGACCTGAACCCACTCACTGAGATCCGAGTCGTAGTAGAACACCCTGATGTCTTCCCATGTTGCCCCTTCCGGCAATTCACCAAACGTCATGGTGATGGTAACGGGTTTACTGAAGTGGGCCCCATCAGGCAGGAAATCACATGCCCCTATTAATACCATCCCCTCAGGTAATGGTGCTGCAATACTATCTGGTGCCTCAACGCTTATGTAAGTAATCGGTGTTCCTGC
>JAWOBX010000116.1:0-5962 GCA_046484125.1 Dehalococcoidia bacterium
TTGTTCCTTCGAATAACCCAGCCTGTCGCAGAACACCTGCTCATTATGCTGGCCCAGGGTCGGAGCCGGTCTCTCCACCGACCACTGTGTCTCTGACATGATGAACGGTGCGCCTGCCTGTGTAACCTTACCCGCTACAGGGTGGTCAACATCTACGAAGAACCCCCTCTCCCTTAAATGATCGGATTTAACGACATCCTCGGGACTGTTTACCGGGGCAAAGGGGCAATTACAGGCCTGCCCCTTGTGGTAGAGTTCTTCCTTTGTATAATCCTTCGCCCAATCAATGACCCTCGGCTTTATCTCACTCTCGAAAAGCCTTCCCCTTTCCTGCCCATCAAGATATACAGGGTCCCTCGCCCATTCAGGATTTCCAAGCAATTCCACAAATCCAAGCCAGTGATGAGTCTCGTTTATCTGAAAAACCACATAGCCATCGCGGCAAGGTATCAAGTCCCCCAGGAGACCTGACATATTCACAAACCTCGTATCGCTCTTCCCCTCATTGGCAAACTGTGGCGCGTTTACACGGTTCAAAGCGATGATGGCTTCCTGCCTGGAGACATCCACAAGCTGCCCCTCCCCCGTCATCCTCTGCGCATAGATGGCTGCCAGCGCGGCCGTCGCCGCGCTGAGTCCACACCCGTATTCACCCAGCATGCCACCGGGCTGTAAAGGCTCCCGGTCGGGCCACCGTGAAACCCATGGAGTCATATAGCCCAGCATTCCGCTATGGACACTGTTAAGCGGATATGCTTTGTATCGAGAATGCCTGCCGCTTAAACCAAAAGGGGTGATAGAAACAATGATCAGTCGCCGGTTTCGGCTTCGCAAATTCTTAACATACGTGCCGTTTTCTCCAATCGCGAAAAGGGTGCCGTCATCAATGATGATATCCGCGTTTTCCGCGAGGTCCTGCAGGATATCCTGTCCCGTGCGCGATTGTATATCGAGGGTGATCCCCGTTTTGTTTGTATTGAGATACAGAAAAAGGCCGCTCTTCTCCGGATGGGGAATATCATCGGGGAAGGGCCCCTGCCTCCTGGCCCTGTCGCCCGAACCCGGCGGCTCTACCTTCACGACCTCAGCCCCCAGATCCGCCAGCATTTTGGCGCAGTAAGGTCCGGCCACCATTTGCGCACATTCGTAAACCTTCACTCCTGTGAGAGCTTTCCTGTTCATGGCCAACACTTCCAAACGAAATCGCCAAGTTCGGATTATAGCACCACTTATCACCCGGGGCAATGTAAGAATGGAACATGAATATAGTCCAAAGGCTTTCCGTGAAATCCTGGCCGGCTCCCACCCTGCTGTAATACGGTTTTTGGGATGTGAGTGAATACCGGTTGACAATGAAATATCCTTGAGATATTATCGAATTTGCCTGACAGGGCGGTTAGCTCAGTTGGTTAGAGTGCTTGCTTGACATGCAAGAGGTCAGTGGTTCGAGTCCACTACCGCCCATTTTCACCACCCCTGTTAACTACCGCAATACAATACCATACTTTTTCGCTGGACCGATTGACCACTGCCTAAATGAAGTGCCGCTAACAACCCCTTTTGTTAATTCCCCGCGACCGGTATACAAATCCCGAAAAGCCCTTCATTTTCCTTTATATATCCGTTAACATATTTTGCTGTGATACTCAGTTATATGTCAAGTTCGGCCAACTTGGATTGACACTCGATTTCCAGCATGATAGAATAGCATACTTTTATAGATGATAAGAGATATCAGTTGACGGGGGATCAGCAAGGAGGCAAGAGAGGTTCGGTCGAACCATACCGGGCCGGGAAAAGCCACACCGGCGATTGACACGGTTGTATTTGTCGAACGCCTCCGGGAGCTAAACCCGGAGGCGCTTTCTATACCAGTTAAGGTTGGTTACCACCCCAGAGACGACGGGTTATGAAGGACGAAAGGAAAACAAAAAAACAACTCATCGATGAGTTAGAAGAGGCACGCAGGCGCCTGGCCGATGTGGAACAGCTGGAGTCCGGCAGCGAACCATTTGAAAGCCAGTCCAGGTTCCGGGCGCTGATGCAATCCACTACGGATATGGTCATCGTTACAGATACTGCCGGCAATATACTTGAGGCGAACGATAAGGCAGCTAATATCGCGGGGTATGAGAGGGAAGAAATCGCCGGAAAGTATGCTCTTGACCTGATCGCACCCGAGTACAGGGAAGAGGCTTCACGCTCAATGCGCCGGGTTATAGAGGAAGGAGCCACGGCATACCATGAACTGGAATTCATCACAAAAAACGGGAACCGGTTGACCGGTGAGTTTAGCACCAACGCAATCCGGGACGGCTCAGGCAAACCCACCGGAATGATTACAATAGCCCGCGACGTGACTCAGCGCAAGCAGACTGAACGAGCGCTCCTGCAACAGGAGGAAAGATATCGTCATCTGATCGAGGAAATCAACGGCGCCATATATCGTATGTCTATTCCAGACGGAACATACGAGTATTTCAGTCAGGCCTGTTTTAAGGTTTTCGGATACTCACCATTCGACTTCCTGCAAAAACCAATGTTCATAAGAGACATCGTTCATCCCGACTTCGCCGATTATCTTGAGAAACAGTGGCACGAGCAGTTAAAGGGAAACGTTTCGCCTGTCTACGAATACAAGATAATAGACCCCGAAGGAAACGAACGCTGGATACTCCAGTCAAACCGCGGATTCTCAGATGATAATGGAAATATCACCGCTATCGAGGGGATCTGCATAGATATCACGGAAAGTAAGCGTAATGAGGAACAGCTGAGGAACCTTTACCTGGCTTTCGAGCAGAGCATGGAGGGCATAGCTTTATCAGATATGGAAGGAAATCTGCTTTTCGTCAACAATTCATTCGCCTCCATGCATGGCTTTACCAGCGACGAACTCGCCGGAAAACACCTCGCCGTTTTTCACAATGAAGAGCAGGTGCCGGCGGTGGAGGAGGCCAATCACCAGATTAAGGAGCAGGGTAAATTCAGTGGGGAAATCTGGCACACCAGGACTGACGGAAGCGTTTTCCCCTCTCTGATGAACAACTCAGTCATACTCAATGAATCGGGTAAGGCACTCGGGATGATCGCCACAATGCGGGATATCTCTGAACTGCGAGAGGCGGAGCAGGCGCTTCGGGAAAGTGAGGAGAAATACCGCAATCTTGTGGAAAGGTCAAGCGACCTGATAGTCATCATCCAGGACGGGTTGATCAGGTTCGCCAATCAGCGGGCTCTTGACTTGATGGGGTACTCACCGGAGGAGACAATAGGCACTCCGATGACCAACTACATCGCGCCTGATGACATTGATATGCTGATCCAACGGTATCAAAGACGCATTGGCGGTGAGGCGGTCCCTTCCAGATATGAGGCCCGGCTCGTCCACCGGAATGGAAAAATAATGACGGTCGAGATCAGCGGAGGAACAATCAACTATCAGGGTAAAGCCGCTGACATGGTGATTATCCATGATGTCACCGAGAGAGCACAGGCCGAACAGCAGCTCCGGAACAGCGAGGAAAAGCTGCGAACAATATTCGAGAACGTCACTGATGAGATCGCCTATCTGGACGAGTTCGGAACTATTCTTGACGTAAATGACAGGGTGGAGAATATTTTCGGCTGGAAGCGGGACGAAGTGATAGGCAGGAATTTCATGGAAATCGCCTTTATGGGGCCCGAGGCTATGCAGGCCATGATCGAAACGTTTGCCCGCGCTTTTGATTCCGGCGCGACTGAACATAAGGTTGCCTTTGAAGCACGGCACAGAAACGGGGGCCCTATTCATGTCGAAGCGAGGGCCAAACTGATCGAAGTCAGCGGTGGTGAAAAGAGAAGTCTGGTGGTAGTGAGAGACGTAACCGAGCAAAAGCGGGCCGAGGAGGCCCTAAGGCAAAGCGAAGAAAAATACCGAAACCTGGTGGAGAATATTTCGGAGGTTATATATTCGACGGAGGAAGATGGAAGGATGTCTTATATAAGCCCCTCCGTCCAGAAGTTCGCAGGATACAGTCCCTCAGAGTTAATCGGCGAGAATTTTTCTCGATTCATACACCCGGACGACTTCCCACAGGCTTTCGAAAGCTATCAGAAAGTATTGAGGGGGGAGCAAACTCGAGGTAAATATCGGATCCTCACCAAATATGGAGAGTGGCGCTGGATTCGCGCGTCTAACAATCCCATCACGAAACACGGCAAAAAGGTAGGAACCTACGGGGTTTTGACCGATATTACGGAACGAGAAGAGGCCGTACAGGCACTTCGGGAATCAGAGGAAAAATACCGCTCACTGGTGGAGAACATCAACGATGTCATCTTCACCCTGGATACCGAAGGAAATTTCACATACCTCAGCCCCGCGATAGAGCAAATATCAGGTTACCATCCCGATGAGCTCACGGGGGAAAACTTCAGCGAGTTCGTCCACCCTGATGACCTGGGAACAGTCACCACGAGCATGGAACGTACAATAACTGGCCTCACTGAGCCGGTGGAATTCCGGGTTTATAACAAGTCCGGAGAAATTCGTCATGTCCGGACCTCCAGCCGGGTTATCAAAGAGTCAGGTCAAATAAAGGGGGTGACCGGAGTTCTCACCGACCTCACAGAGGCGAAGCGAGCAGAAGACGCCCTGAGGGAAAGCGAAAGACGGTTCCAGGCAATGTTCGAATCCATGAAGGACGGCGTTGTACTGGCCGACCTTGAGGGAATTATCGTTGAAGTAAACGACGCCGTTCTTAATATTGGTGGGTTCGAAGATAGAGATGCGGCCATCGGCCTGAATGGATTTGACTTCATCGCGGAAAAGGACCGAGCCAGAGCCGTGGAAGACATGATGAAGGCATTTAAAGAGGGCCGGAGCGCAACGATTGAATATGAATTACGGACTAATAATGGCGTGAGTATCGATATTGAAGCCACGGCCAACCTTATTTACGATGCAGCCGGAAAACCGATTGGATTTATCAATGTCCTCAGGGATGTGACCGAGCGTAAGCAAATCGAGGAGGAACGCGAGCGACTTCTCCGGGAGATACAGCAGAAATCCTCGGACCTGGAGCAGATACTCTACGCCACCTCTCACGACCTGCGGTCTCCCCTCCTCAACATCCAGGGATTCTCCAGCGAGCTGGAGATTAGCCTGGAGGAGATAAGGGGACTGCTGGAGGGTAGGGAGGACGTTGCCGATGAGGTAAAAACAAAACTGGCCGAAATGATGGATGAGGATATCCATGATTCGCTTCAGTACATCCTGACCAGCACTTCAAAGATGGATTCCCTCCTGGGCGGACTGCTGCAGCTCTCCCGTCTGGGCCGTAAGCCCCTGGAGATAGAGGAGATCGACATGAACGCCCTGATGGAGGCTATCACCAGCATCCACAAGTACCGGCTGACGGACGGGAACATAACCCTGGAGGCTGGAGACCTTCCACCGTGCCGGGCTGACCGGGACCAGATCGACCAGGTGTTCTCCAACCTGGTCGATAACGCCGTGAAGTTCCTCGACCCGGAGCGGCCCGGACTCATCCGGGTGAGCGGGGAGCGAAGGGATGGGGAGGTGGTGTATTGCGTCGAGGATAACGGCGTGGGCATGGAGCCGGAATACCAGGGCAGGATATTCGAAATATTTCACCAGCTCGACCCGGATACGAGCACCGGGGAGGGACTCGGGCTTACCATAGTCAGGCGCATACTCGACCGGCACTACGGCAGGATATGGCTTGAATCGGAACCGGGAAAAGGAAGCCGGTTCTTCGTGGCTCTGCCGGAGTAGAAAATAGTATTCAGAATACAGAATACAGGAGACAGGAGGCGAGAGTCAGTAGTCGGAAGTCGGGAAACGAAGGGAATGGGAGAAACGAGGAAGGGGGAGTGGGCGAGTTAGCGAGTGCCCGGTTTAATTCAACCTGTCATTCCTGTGCAGACGGGAATCCAGAGGTGTGATGTGCGGGTAGAT
>JAWOBX010000122.1:0-4610 GCA_046484125.1 Dehalococcoidia bacterium
AAAAGAGCGCATTCGAGACGCCACATCCTCTGGAAGTGTCTCTATCACCCATTCATCTTGCAGCCTCTCAAGAGTACCCGTATCGCTGGTATATACGCCCTGAGGGAATGGCCGGGAGATGATTTTAGCGTTCAGGCAGTAATATTCCAGCCTTTTACCCGCGGGACCGGAAAAAGTGATAATATTGAAGCTCCCCACCCCCATTTTCCTGTAACCAAGCAAGACCTTCAGGATCGCCTCCGCGAATTCATTTAGCTGGGCCTCATCCAGATCGGTAAAGGTTGAGACTTCCCTGAAAATAAACTGTATCTCGCGAAAGCCCCGGGGCGCGTAACTGGCGATGATGGCCAGTGAATCGTATTCGGCGATAAACCGCTCACCGATTTCCTTTTCCCTCCGGATCAGTTCCTGCCAGTAATTCCGGTCCTTCTCCTTGAAATACCCCGAGCTACGGGAAATGAGACGGGCCTGCATGGATGTCGGCATCTGGCGCATCATGATTTGACAGTGGGGATGGATGATGCTGCCTCCGGAGGGCGGCAGGTGATTCCACATGTAAACGGGATAGACGACATTTTCATCGACAGCTCGTACCGATAGCATCCATTTCTGACTCGCTGTCATATTGTTTACTAACATCTCAGTGGAAAACTGATCGAGGTACAGAAAGTGGGTCCGGCTGAAAGTGCCCACGGCGTGATATTCAGCGAAGGCGAAGAGATTGGGGAACACGATGCATTCCCCTTGCCTGAATCTTCCTTCAGGGGAAATCTCCTCGGGGAACAAGGGAGCCTTTTCCTCGATTTGTTCCGGGCAAAACGGGCATCCCTCCTTCGTCTCCCTCGTAATTTTATCGGATAACGCTGTTGTTGTTTCCGCCTGTCTGGCCCGCTCGGCTCGCCTGGCGTTGATGATGGTTGTCGAACCCAGCAGGGGGTCGTAGCGATATTCGATTTCCTGTGTCTCGGGATGGAAGCCGGGCGCGGGGCGAAGTCGGGCGTATTTTCTGACACTTTTAAACTCCATAGCGCTCTCCTTTCGTAATTCAATTATAATATAAAAGGGACGGGGACTGTTTACCTCTTTAAACCGGTGAGAGCTGGCTTACTCGTCATGAAACCTTGTCGCTGGTCTCAGGTGACACAAACTCGTTGACAACACGAATCTCCTGGTAGTATGATTTGAAGCTGGGTGCTATTAGATGCTGGCGAAAGTGTTTTCCGCGGCTGTGGTGGGACTGGAGGGGAGGCTGGTGGAGGTGGAGGCTGATATGACAGGGGGACTGCCTTCCACTACGGTTGTGGGTTTACCGGATACGGCGGTGCAGGAATCGAAAGAGAGGGTTCGCTCAGCGATCAAAAATGCCGGCTGTGCCTTCCCTATGAAGAGGATAACGGTCAATCTGGCTCCCGCCGACCTGAAGAAAGCCGGCCCCGCGTATGACCTCCCAATCGCCGTGAGTATCCTCATCAGTTCCGAGCAGGTAGCTTTCGATGCTGCGAATTGCCTGTTTCTAGGCGAGCTCTCTCTGGATGGCTCGCTTCGCCATACTCACGGGATTCTGCCCATGGTATTACTGGCCAGAGAGAAAGGGTTTTCACCGATATTCGTACCGGCTGTAGATGCCAAAGAGGCCGCATTGATCGAAGGGGTGCAGGTAATTCCCGTCGATTCGCTGGCTCAACTGGTTGCGCATCTGCGAGGGGAAGATTTGATACCCGGGTTTATCCTTGAGGAAAACCCTTTCGAGATAGCGGAACATCGTAATGGCGGGATTGATATGGCGCATATCAAGGGTCAGGAGCATGCCAAGAGAGCGCTGGAGGTTGCCGCCGCCGGAGCGCATAATGTAGTGATGTCCGGTCCACCGGGGGCCGGTAAAACACTCCTTGCCAGATCGCTGTCGACCATACTTCCCCAAATGACCACTGATGAAGCGCTGGAGGCAACCAAGATATACAGCGTCAGCGGACTCCTGCCGCCGGATATGCCCGTTGTTGCTGAAAGGCCGTTCCGCGCTCCGCACTATACTATTTCCCATGTGGGGCTGGTTGGTGGTGGGAGGTGGCCCAGGCCGGGAGAGATAAGCCTGAGTCACCGCGGGGTGCTGTTTCTGGATGAACTTCCGGAGTTCGGCCAGGCGGACCTTGAGGTTTTGCGCCAGCCTATGGAGGATAGGGTTGTGACCATAACCCGGGCTCAGGGCAGCATCACATTCCCGGCTAACTTCATGCTGGTAGGAGCTATGAATCCCTGTCCGTGCGGCTATCACGGGGATCCGGTCAAGCAATGTACCTGCTCCCCATCGACCGTCGCCCGATACCAGAAACGTATCAGCGGTCCCTTGATCGACAGGATGGATATATTCATTGAGGTGCCCCGGATTGAGTATGAGAAGCTGGCCGATGACCGGCTGGGTGAAAGCTCCGAAGCGATACAGCGGAGGGTGGAAAACGCCCGGTCCCTTCAGAAACAACGCTTTGGTGGCACGCGTCTGACCTGTAACGCGGATATGACCCCGATCGAGATTCGGGAATTCTGTGAGTCTGAGCCTGAGGCTCAAAACCTGTTACAGACCGCGGTAAAGCAATTATCGCTTTCAGCTCGCTCATTCCATCACATATTGAAGCTCTCCAGAACAATAGCCGATCTTGAGGGAACCGAAGTCATAGGCGCAAGCCATATCGCTGAGGCGCTTCAGTATCGGTCCAGGAACCAGAACTGATAAGTCCCTCTTTTGTTTGCCTCTGTTGAAACCTCAAATCCTCCATTTATTCCTTGTGTATTAACCCCCGATGTTCACAACATAAACTGTTTCGTTTAGGGAACCACCCTACCTGGAATGTTAAAAGTGATAGTTAATTAAAGAACTTCTAATAAACAATCGGCGACTTCGGGGGGACATAGAGTTGACCGGGAATTACTTGGTTATTGAAACTATCATATGATATATAATGTTGACAATGCATATCATATGATGTATTATTGCTTTATGCAACCAGCTTCACGTGAAGATATCAGAGATTATTTACTGAGTATAAAGAGGGTTGTATCCAGTGAGCCGGAAGCTTACGAGCCATTGGTAGTGGTTAAGCGTCAGAAAAATATGGAATGCCTTGCGCAGTTGGGACTTACACTACGAAACATACGTGATATACTTCTTGATTTAACCGTTGAAGAATATTGTAGTGGACCTGAAAGGGACTACGGCGGTTTCCCGGGTGATTTCTGGGTATTCGGTAAGAGCATCGGTGGTAAGGAGGTATATATAAAACTGAAACTGGTTGAGCTATCCAGTCTGAGGGTGGTTAGGATAGTATCGTTTCACTTCCCTGACGAGACGATGATTTATCCATATGCGGCACGCCCCCACTGATATCTATGGATGTATTACTTTTCATTCAAGGTTTTCGATTATTTAGAGATCAGGGTTCCGGAAAAAGCGGGAAGCCTGGGTAGCAATTAAGAATAACGGCGGTTTGAATCAAGGCTGACTAAGGGAAAGGAGAGAAAAAATGGCGGGAGATGTCTGTACGAATTGTGGCGCTACGGAGATGGAATTGGTGAATGGGAAAGAGCAAATATTAGTGAAGGGGGAACCCATAGAGGTTCAATTCAATTATTACCGTTGCCCTGATTGCGGCGAAGAGGTTCTTACTCCAAGTCTTCAACCGGACCCATTGGAATCGGCGTATCGGATTTATCGTAAGAGACATGGCTTGTTGCAGCCTGAAGAAATCACTGAATGGCGTAAATCTTATAAACTAACCCAAAAAGAACTGGCTGGAATTCTCGGGATTGGAACGGCTACCTTAAGTCGCTATGAAAAGGGCAGCCTGCAGGACGAGGCACAAGACAAACTGCTACGGTTGGCTATGAAGCCCGATAATCTTGCCAGGTTAGTTGATGAATCGGAAAACGTGCTCAGCGTATCAAAAAAGCGAGCGCTGCTTCAGCAGATCGCGGAAATGCAGGCCGACTCCCATCCATTCGATAGTTTTATCCGTAACGTAATGGCGAACTATGCACCCGACGTTTACAGCGGTTATCGCCAGCTTGACTGGGAAAAGCTTTCAAATGCGATATTGTATTTTGCCCAAAAAGGCGTATGGAAGACCAAGCTCAACAAACTTCTATTCTACGCCGATTTTAAACACTTCCAGGAATTTACCACTTCTATCACAGGTATGAAATACGTTCGCTTACCATACGGCCCTATTCCGAATAATTACGAAAGCTACTACGCGGCACTTAGTTTCGATAAGGCTATCGATCTCGTTGAGGAGTCTCACGAAGAGTGGGGTGGTGTCAAAGTTCGTTCGGTCAAGAGCCCTGACATATCTGTTTTTTCACCGAGCGAATTGAGGGTTCTAGCTGAAACCATCGAGCACTTCGATTCATTCACGGCCGGCAGAATAAGCGAGCTGTCACATAATGAGCCCGGCTACATAAAGACAGAAGAGAATGCACCAATATCATATGAATATTCGGAAGAACTCATCGGGTTTTCCTCAAGTAATTAAAATGAGGTGAATTGAGGTACGACGTATATTTGCCTTGCTTTATGTACTTGTTGTCTTTGGAGTGACTGGTATAACAAGTCCCTTACT
>JAWOBX010000125.1:0-3350 GCA_046484125.1 Dehalococcoidia bacterium
TTATGAAATCGAACCGGAAGTTCAGAAGGACTTCTTGAATACTATAAACGAGCAGACAGATAGATTAACCCAATTGGTTGGGGATTTCCTCGACCTTGCCAGGATAGAGTCTGGACAGATTGACTGGAGTGTGGGCCTGGTGCAGATAGGAAACGTTATAGAGAGGGCTGTTAGTTACACGAAACAGATGGCTTGCGGTATGAACATCAGGGTAGAAACGGAGATAGCGGAGGGCCTGCCTCCAGTTACAGGTGACACGGAAAAATTGGTACAAGTGTTGAGTAAACTGGTCCGTAACGCCGTCATATTTTCCTATTCCGGGGGGAAAGTGACTATCAAAGCAGAGAAAGGTGAGGTCGATGAATCGATGGCGGTGCCTGCTACTGTTAAAGTCAGTGTCATCGATAATGGAGTTGGCATAGCCCCGAGTGACCAAGAGGATATTTTCGAGAAGTTCACCCAGGTCGGTGACGTTCTGGATAGCAAACCTCCCGGGGCCGGACTGGGGTTGGCCATATGCAGGGGAATTATTCAACAGCATGGCGGTGATATCTGGGTAGAGAGCGAGCCGGGCAAAGGGAGCACCTTCTACTTCACGCTACCTGTCAGCCCTCAGCAGACAAATACCCGTAAGGGTGCTGGAAAGAACGAATGAAGGTAGTTATTAGGTTGATGTTCCTGTTATAACCACAGGGACATTGCAGGGACCCGATCCATTTGGACGGAGCCTGAGTTTCGCCACAGTAACAGAGATAGCAATCCTTTTCTGGCAGTCGGATTTATATTGATACCCGGGAATAGTCACTCTCTCCCATCTGCCCCAAGAACACTGATTGATGCCGATATATACTGAGGTTCTGTCACGGCACGTTAATCTTGGAAACCAAGAACCGGCGGGGTGTTAGCATTTCAACTCCAAACAACAGAGAACCTTTCTACCCTTCACCCGCAGGATGGTTACTTCTGAATTTGAATTGATGTTTCATAATCTCCGGCCTACCCCTTGACAGTGGAGCTATATTTGTTTACAATTTGAGCGATATGTATTTATAATCCTGCCAGAACATCGGCGGAGAGCGATTAGACAGCTCGAACTGATGGGCGCAAAAAGTGTATCAACAACTAGAAAAGTTAACATGCATTTTGCTATAAATAAATCTGATAAATATATATTACTGTTGCCTCGTTAAAAGTATACATAAGCAGATGAAAATACCCGAAAGCCCGGCCGGCGGGTTGGCTGAATAAGGATGAATTAATGAGCTACAGCCTGGAATTGCATGATGAGCAAAGTTACGTTTATGTAACGATATCGGGAACTACAAATCATGAGAACGGGTTTGAGATTACTGATTCGGTGGTGCGGGCCCTTGGTGAATATGAGACTGACCGGACACTTATCGACCTGCGGAATATCGATAGTAAAATGGGCCTGAGCCAGGCTTACGAACTTGTATCGGTCTATTCAAAGCTTGCCCCCGGGAAAGATATCAAGACCGCTGTAGTGGAGTTTTCAGATGACCACAATTATATCAGTTCCTACGAGCTGGCCTCCGGGAAAAATGGCTACCGGATATCCTTTTTCACCGATTTCGGCGAAGCGGTCAACTGGTTGCTGATATGAATCTCGCTGCTGAGCGGTTCAGCGATGCTTGACCGCACCAGTAGCCCTTGGTTAATATAATGGCACTTTTAGTGTCCCCCCATCACATTGTTCGACCCCCTGGCAAATATCCCTGAATACGGTTATCCTGTTTATACTAAAATGCCTTTTGTGGATGGAGGTAATATGAGCAAATCGGGTGATATGTGGGAGAAAGCTTTTCGCTGGATCGAAAATACGATTGGCGGAACTATTATCAACAAGGTTCGCCAGGGACGAGGCAGGCCGGCATGGTTTCTGGAGGTGGAAGTAAATGGGAAAGAGATTCCCTTGTACTGGCGTGGTTATCGTGGTGACCTGCCGGGAGGCCAGCCGGGTATCTACGCTCATTACCCGATTGAACGTGAAGCGAAAATCTTAAGAATAATGGAAGACGAAGGGATTCCGGTTCCTCACGTTTACGGTTTTTGCCAGGATCCAGTGGGGATACTTATGGAAAGGGCCCCCGGTTCCCCCGATTTTCATCATATAGCCGATGCGCAGGAGCGTGATTCTGTGGCCCGGCATTTCATGGAGTCGCTGGCACTGGTTCATAGAATCTCCCCTGAAGTTTTTGAGGGAATTGGAATGGCACGTCCCGCAAACGGCAAAGAGCAGGCACTTGATGATATCAGTCACTGGGAGGAAGTCCACAGGCGAACAGTGAATCAACCGGCCCCACTGATTGAATTCACACTTAAATGGCTGCACGGGAATGTGCCTGAGAAAATGGGTAAGACCGTCCTGGTGCACGGCGATACCGGTCCTGGTAATTTCCTTTCTCAGGATGGGCGCGTCACCGCGATCCTTGACTGGGAATTCGCGCACCTCGGAGATCCAATGTGCGATCTGGCGTTGATTCGGGCTCGCGACCTTTGTTATCCGTTTGGCGATTTGCGCGAGCGGTTCCAGATGTACAGCGAACTTTCCGGCAATCCAATCGACCTTCAGTCGCTCCGATATTACAGCGTTCGGGCGATGCTGAATACTCCGCTCGGATTGTTCCCCGTTATCCATTCTGACTATCCCCGCGGCGACGTGCCTGAAAATCTTTCGTGGTACGTTCTCTTTGCGCGGGCTATGGTGGAGTGCCTCGCCGAGGCCATCGGGATCGAACTGGAGGAGCCATATATACCGGATCCCGTTATCACCGGGCGCTCGCCGATATTTGACGTGGTTATCGACAGCCTGCGAGAGGGACAACTCCCCAGGATAGATGATTCTTACCGGGCTTATCGAATGCATAGCATCATACGTCTTCTGGAGTATCTGAGATTATCGGAGAAGCTGAGCCCGGCCCTTGATGCTGAGGAGCTTGACGATCTCGGTTCGGTCCTGGGCAACCGTCCGGCAAATATGGCTGAAGGGGATCATAACCTGCAACAACTGGTAATAGAATCCGGCCCCGAGCGTGATGGCGAACTGGTGCGTTATTTCTACAGGAGGCTGAAACGACAGGAAGCCATGTTACGGCCTGCGATGGGGGAGATGGCTGTAACCGGCACTCTATCACCAATACACTAGTACTTACTTGTAATAATAACCGTAATGTGATAACCTGTGGGTATGAGTTATAAACCCACTGAAATAGAATTGAAAACCGAAGAGAAAGAGATTTTGGAATCCTGGGTACGCTCTTCTACAACCGAGCAACGAATGAGTTTTCGTGCCAGGATTATTTTGATGGCCAGCGATGGTATGGGAACAA
>JAWOBX010000132.1:0-11528 GCA_046484125.1 Dehalococcoidia bacterium
CCCACACCAGCCGTTGAGACAACGGATTGGTACGCGGCGGAATATGACCTCCTCATGCCTGTTAAAAGCATAAACCACACCACTTATAAAGATGAGGAGGTAAGGGAGCTTAAATCATACGACCCCATGCCGGAAAAGGCGCATGAGGCCCCTGAACCCACCTCCAAGCCGGAACCTACCGAGACCCCGGAGCCAACGGAAACTCCAGAACCAACGGAGACCCCGGAGCCAACGGAAACTCCGGAGCCAACGGAGACGCCCGAGCCAACGGGAACACCGACCGCGGCCGCGCCAGCGGCAGGCTCGAGCTGGGAGTATGAGGTTACGTACGGTAGTGCCAGTGAAATCTGGACATATAATGTGACTGGCAATGAAACCGTGGAAGGAATAGAGACGTTTGTATGTGATATAACTTACGATCCGACCGCGCAGCGCGTCAGTGGCGGAAGTGATGTTGAATTCACAGCCAAGACAGAATGGAGAAGTACAACCACACTGGACGTTGTGAAGATGGATACTGATACCCTGGCCATGGGCGGTGCGATCGCATTGGTGGCGACCAGTATCCGGGAATTCGACACAGCCGAACATGGTGTCCCGCTATCGGAAGGCAAAGCATGGTCTTATGATCAAACCGTAACTCTTGATCCGGCGTTACAGGATCCTCAGACGACGACCTTTAATGCCGAGGTAGTAGGCATGGAAGAGGTAACTGTTCCTCTGGGCACGTTTGAATGCTTCAAGCTGGAAGTTAGTGATGCCGGTACGGGTGATATTAAATATACTGAGTGGTGGACCGCCGACGGTTCCATTGCGACACCCATTAAGGTTTTGAACCTTGAATATGCAGAGGAGGAAATTCAGGAGCTCTCCTCCTATAACCTGCAGTAGCCCGTGTAGCGATCCAACGTCAGGCTGATGCTAAATCGCGGTACCAAGTAAAGGGGGCGAGGTGGAAATCTCCACCTCGCCCCGTCATATTACCCACGGGTCAAATCGGCCAAGAGAAATCCAATGCTTGATCGCGGAAATCTGCGTAATCCACGCTATTGAAAGGACCAATATGCCCGGCTCAGAAGAGGACATCGAGCTGCTCTCGATAGTCAACCACTACTTCATTGAGGCGTCACCAGTCAATAGCGGTCTTGGGATTAAGATCAAGTCCCTGGACCGAACCAATCCAAAAATCGAGCTGCAAATGAGAGACGATCTTGTCGGACTTATTTACGCGCCGATGCTTCATGGCGGCATAATCGCCGCTGTCCTGGATGCTATAGGTAGCCTCGCTATCTTCCTCAATGCCGTGGGTGAGATGGAAAGTGGATCCGCCCAGGACAGGGTAGAGCGGTTCAGGGAAAAGGCCCGGCTCAACACCATCGACCTGCGGGTTGACTATCTCAGTCCGGGCAGGGGAAATGTTTTTACCGCGACCGGCACTACCCTGCAAACAACTGACATCATAGGAATCGCCCGGATGGAACTTCATAATGAGGCCCGGCAGTTGATAGCGGTTGGAACCGGCAGCTATATTCTGGGTTGAGCCCCGGCAGGTTATTCGCAGGAGGGGTGTTGTCCGATCTGTTAAGGTTTGGACTCGTTTCATTGGCTTTTCACATCATAGAGCGATTGACTTGATTTCATCATAATCATCTGTAACAGGCTTCATATTGCCCCGGGCCATATATGACCTTACTGAAAAAGGTGCAGGAGATGACTCCTGCCGGGGGTTTTGGGGGTGTCCCCCAACACAGGCTTCCCCCAAGATTGGGGGATCGAGGGGGTTGACTTGAGTTTTTTGCAGACAACACCATATATTCATTCATAATCTATATTGCTGATTGAGGAAAGCCGGAGGTTTTTAATGGATGAGCTCACCGATTACAGCGGTCCGTTTGACTTGGAATTCGAACATTCGAAGTTGAGCAAGGAGGCCCTGCTCAGGTTACGTGAGGGATACGCCAGCTATGTACGGGTTGTCGACGGGCTCTGGTATCTGGCCACGAAGGAAAAGCGGGGCAATGATGAAGCTATGGCCATGGACATAGAAGTATGGGAAAAGGCCATGTTGTTCGAACTCAAAATGATCACCTCCACACTTAATATCCATGGCGACGATGTGCTAACCGTGCTCAAGTACCTGCAATGTAACCCCTGGTTTGCCCTCTGTGACTACGAGATAGAGGTTAAAAATCCAAACCACGCGATAGTGATTGAACGGAATTGCCCCACCCTGGAGGCGCTTGAAAAGGAAGGTAAGGGCCGGGAGGAACTCCAGTGCGGGCAAATCTGCCCCGAGATACAGTCGGTGAGGGCAAACTTCTTCAATCCATCTATCGAGTTCAGGCAGGTTAAGGCGCCTCCAAGGGACAGCGCCGATGATATTTGCTGCCAGTGGGAGATAGTGCTGGGAGATTGACTGCTTACGCAACTTTACCCTGAATTAAATCAACATCAACGTCTTTCGAACAAGGAGGTCCCGATGTCCGGTCGACTGGAAGGGAAAGTAGCTCTGATCACCGGGACGGGTGGGTTGCAGGGGAGGGAAGCTGCCCGGCTCTTTGCCTCAGAAGGGGCTAAGATAGTCGGCTGCGACCTGAAGACTGAAAGTGCCGAACATACGCTGGAGATGGTCAAGGTGGAGGGTGGTGAGATGGTATCCATTCAGCCTGTTGATCTGGGAGACGGGGAACAGGTTAAGCGATGGATCGAATTTGCGGTGGAAACGTATGGCGGGTTTGATATTCTCTACAACAACGCCTCATCACCGAAGTTCGCTCCGATTGAGGATATGACCTGGGAGGAATGGCAGTTCACCATCCGGAACGAGCTTGATCTCATCTACTGGAGTTGTCATTACGCCGTCCCTCATTTGAAGAAGCGCGGGGGAGGGGTTATTATCAGCACGGCTTCGGTGAACGCTCATATCGGTACTCCCGGCATAGGGGACTCTGCTCACTGTGCCGCCAAAGGCGGGGTTGTATCCCTGACCAGGCAACTCGCTGTGGAGCTGGCCCGTTATGGCATCCGGGCCAATACGATCTCACCCGGACTCATAGAGACGGAAGCATCGGCCATTCTTTATGAGAATCCCAGGTTCCGCGAAAACATTATACGTGCTATACCCCTGCGTCGGGCGGGTTCGCCTCAGGAGATCGCGCCGGTAGCTCTTTTCCTGGCATCAGACGAATCATCTTACATCACTGGAGCCAATATAACGGTAGATGGTGGCTTGACGTCTATGTGAATTAAGTAGACTTGCCCTCAGCATTGGCCGGTAATAATATAGATTCGATGCGCGGATAACAAATACATTAAGTTTAAAGGAGGATTTGATGGCCAAAGATCTGAACGATTACAGCGGCCCGTTTGACCCGGATATCCAGTTCGAGGACTTCTCCAGGGAAGCCCTGGTAAACCTGCTGAAAGAATATCAGCGCCTGTACCTTGTACTGGATGGCCACTGGAATACACATGTGAAGGAGAAATACGGCGAAGAGGAGGCCTTCGACTTTGATATGAAGGTATGGGAGACCATGCAGGCCTACGAGCCGAAGAGAATAGCCAGGGCGCTCAACATACAGGGCGATGATGTATCCGCGTATCTGAAGATTCTCCAGATGATGCCCGCGTTTCCGGGCTTGATTTATGAGCGGAAGATGGAACTCATCGATGAAAACCACGGGAAGATAACCGTTGACCGCTGCACTTCGCTGGAATACTTCGAGCGTGAGGGGAAGGGAATGGAGGGGAAGATATGCCACGTAATGGAGCCTGAGGCCTTCCAGTGGACGGTAAATGCCATCAATCCCAGGATGAAAGTAAGGCCGACGAAGCTGCCGCCGAGAGAGAGCCAAGACGAGGTGCCGCATTGTACCTGGGAAGTAGAGCTTGAGTGAATTGCCGGCTGTTTTTCGATTCTTTGAAAAAGCCCTAATACTGGCATGATTACGGGGGTTTATGGTCGGGGAGGCGGGATTTGAACCCGCGGCCTCCGCGTCCCGAACACGGCGCGCTAACCAGGCTGCGCCACTCCCCGACAGGTGTATTATATCTCGGCACCGCTAAGCTAGCAACCGAGGCAGCGTTTCTTCCGAACTAAAACCCTGTTTTTCACGGTCTACCTGTCATCTGCCCCCTCCACCTCTTCCCTCTTCCACACTTCATGCAGATCCTTTATCCGGTCTATAATACAGGCGCAGGCATCGAAGGCCGGACCGCGGTGTCCGGCGCTGATGGCAATCAACAGTATATCATCCCCCACCTGAAAGGACCCTGTGCGATGCACAATCGCTATCTCCCTTATATCAAACCGCTGTAAAGCCTCCCCCTCCACCCCCTCCAGATCCCGGCGCATATCACCATCCGCCACCTCAAAGGAAAGTCCCTTGCTCCGCTTTCCTTCAAGATAGCTGCGCACCGTACCCAGATACGACATCACCGCTCCGGCTTCCGGATGGCGAATCGATTTGATGGTGCTCTCTACAGGGATTTGCCCCGCGGTTACCGTGATCATCGTCTTCCCTCCACCTCAAATGTAAACGGGGTGGAGCGTCGCCCCACCCCGTTTCAGTACAAACCGGTATGTTCCCCGGTTATACCTTTGGCAGGTTCTCCAGTGCCTGTCTGACCAGCTCCTCCGGATACTCATAGTTTTCCAGCTTGCCGGAGAGATAGGCCTCGTAGGCCGCCATATCGACATGCCCGTGGCCGCTGTGCGCCAGCAGTATGGTCTTGGCCTCGCCGGTCTCCTTGCACTTGAGCGCCTCGTCAATGGTTACCTTGATGGCATGCATGGTCTCAGGAGCGCTGAGGATTCCCTCTGTACGCGCGAATTGAATCCCGGCCGCGAAGGTATCGAGCTGTTGAGCGGCCTGGGCTTCGAGCAACCCGAGACTGTAAAGGTGACAGATTATGGGCGCCATGCCATGATAGCGTAGCCCGCCGGCATGAACCGGGGGCGGGATGAATCCGTGGCCCAGAGTGTACATCTTAAGCAGCGGAGTCAGCCCTGTAACGTCCCCGAAGTCGTAAGCGTACGGACCCTTGGTCAGGGTGGGACAACTGGCCGGCTCCACATTTACAATACGCAAATCCGGCCTTTTACCCTCGATCTTCTCTTTCACAAAGGGAAGGAACATCCCGGCAAAGTTCGAGCCGCCGCCTATGCAGCCGACGATAACATCGGGGTAATCATCCGCCATTTCCATCTGTTTCTGAGTTTCCTGCCCGATAATGGTCTGGTGCAGCAGGACATGGTTGAGCACGCTGCCGAGCGAGTAATGGGTATCATCCCTCGACACAGCATCCTCTATCGCTTCACTGATGGCCAGTCCCAGGCTTCCCGGGCAATCGGGGTCTTTGGCCAGCATGTCACGTCCTGTTTTTGTATCCTGGCTGGGACTCGGCACGCAGTTCGCCCCCCACGCCTCCATCATGATGCGGCGGTAAGGTTTCTGGTAATAGCTCACTCCCACCATGTATACTTTTATTTCAATATCAAAGAAAGCCCCTGCCAGTGACAGTGAACTTCCCCACTGTCCGGCACCCGTCTCCGTACTGATCCTCTTGGTGCCTTCGATTTTGTTGTAATACGCCTGGGCAATCGCGGTGTTCGGTTTGTGACTCCCCCCCGGGCTGGTCCCCTCGTATTTATAGTAGATCTTTGCCGGCGTATCCAGCGCTTTCTCCAGCCTGTATGCCCGGTGCAGGGTTGTTGGACGCCAGGTTTTGTAAATGGCCTGGACTTCCTCCGGAATATCGATATAGCGCTCCGGGCTGAATTCCTGCATGATCAACCCCATGGGGAACAGCGGGGCCAGATCATCCGGGGTTACCGGCTTTCCCGTAGCCGGGTGCAAAACATCGGGGAGAGGTTCCGGCAGATCCGGCAAGATGTTGTACCACTGTGTGGGCATATCTTTCTCATCGAGAAAATACTGGGTCCTTTCCATCACAATCTCCTTTCTGATACCGGGAATGAGGCATTCCCGCCTCGGCAAAACATCCAGCTAAGAGAATACCGCCTGCCGCGCAAGTTGTCAACGACACGTCAGGCCATAACTCGAAGTGCCAATCATGAAAGCCTGACGCTACTGATAACTTGCCACAAGGGTGATAGGCCAACTCATTATTAGTGGACGGAGGTCAGGAGCTGTGTAGCCTCGAAGCCGCCGACTCCTGTCGGCGGCGGGTCACTTGAATTAGGCCGAAATGCCTGTCAAAATTGGGCTCTCTGGCCCTCTTTCTAGGCCCTTAGGCCCATGGACAAAGACTAATTATCGTCATATACTGTAAAACAAGCTTCCAGTCAGTGAACAAGGTTCCTGAAGTCATTCCCGGGGATGGCTTTTGGGATCTGGCTCCGTGGTCCGGCGGCGACAAGCATGCGTTATCGATGGCCGCCGCATACGCAAAGGATTTTAAAGGAAAGAAGGAGGATGTATAGGTAACGGACACTTAGAATTGGCATGGTTAAGATAAAGAATTGCGATATATGCGCTTCTAAGCCGTAAACAAGATAACTCAAATCATTTCCGGTGGATTATCTAGAGAGATTACATAATTGGATTTGGACTCGTAAAAACCAAAAATTAAAGGTATGGTGATCAATGAGAAGAAGATTCATTGAAACAATAGTGACGGTATTAACACTTGTTCTAGTGGTTTCTGGTGTTGTAACAGGAATGGCACTGGCACAAAACAATGATACAACAGATCAGAATGAATTAGCTAAAGCGCGGCAAGCTGGAAAGTCTTTCATAGATAAATTCAGTGCAGTAAACCCTGAAGTCTCCGAGTGGGAAAGAGTTACTCTCACGAGCCCGCAAGTTTTTAGCGATCTGAACGGAAAGGTCAATGCGTACCTGTTTGCATTAGAGCACCAAAACGAAGTTGTGGGGCATGTGATCGTACGTAGATCCTCATATGGATATATCGTATCAAAAGCTGGGAAAGCAGCGCCTTCAAGTATTCCGACATCATATGAGGCAAAGTCCATTCTTGATGAGCAATTAGGAACCAAACTGGACGAGAGAAATGTAGAGAAACCCGCTGACCTAGTATATCTTGGAGTCGACCGACTGTACGCGATATATGAGATTGAAGGGAAGCGAGCTGTAATAGACTTGACGACGAGGCAATGCGTGGATGAGAGTGCTCTCAAGAAGTATTCCCCACTACCGAGTCGTGATAATGTGAGGCAAGCGCTTGACAATATCTCTCCATTGCGCAGCCTTCCGACACTGTCTTACTTACCTATGCTCTATTGGTGTGGATCCGGAGAGGACATGTGCTGGTGCGGTCCCAGTTCCGGCGTATCCATAATGCGCTACTACAGGGAATATTGTGGGTACTCTGCATTCCCGTCTTCCGATACAACAATGTACCTGGAACTGATGGATGACATGGATACTTATACTTCAGGCTCGTGGGAAGGCGTAACTTGGCCTTGGGAATATGACGACGGCATCAGGATCTTTGGTGACAGGTACGGGTATGATTTTAATACGCGTGTATACTATCCCTCAGAAATCGGGTATCCTTCGGGAAGCGGAATTGGCCTAATGATTACGTTTTACATGAACGTATGTCAAGATCTTTATTATGACCACATTCCCTATGCTCTCTGCCACGTTGGTTCAGACCCTGTCAATCCAGGCGAAACTGAACGACATTGGCGTGCCATAAAGGGTTACTACCATCCATCTGGAACCGGTGATGACATGTACTTCATTTTCACAGACAGCAGAGAACATGATGACTGGCAAGTTGTCTGGTGGTTCGATTTCACGGGGAGTAAATGGGCAACCCCAGTGGAAGGGGATTAGTTAGTAATCTATATTTGAGGGTTAATTTATCTCTGACAAGTGCGGCGATATCCTTTATCGGATATCTCCGCACGATGGTTTAGTAATGAACACGATCTTTCTTGTGGTTTGAAGGGATTCGGTTAAGATTTTGTGTAAATCAAGACCTTAGCTAGTCAACAGCACAGCAAACTAACAATCAGCAACTCAACGGGATAACATGAAACGTGGAATCGTGATTGCGGGATTTTGTAGTTTGGTAGCGATATTGCTTGTGATAGGGCTGGTTCACTGGATGCTCAATGAAGATGAGTGCCAGGACTTCGCGCCTCACATGGCCATATCCGATGGTGAGGGCGGAGTAATCGTTGCTTGGCAGGACAATGGCACGATTAGCGTACAAAGGGTGGATGCCGACGGGAAACTGAGATGGGGGGCAAGCGGAATAACAGTATGTGGCGAGGCGATGCAACCCGTCCATTTCAACCTCGCCAGCGATGAAATGGGCGGTGCGATCATTAATTGGAATGATCGTGCCGGTATCAGCGATCCGCATGAACAGCTCCTGCCCGTGTATTATCAACGAATCAGTTCGACCGGAGAAATGCTTTGGGGGGAGATGGGGATTCGGGTCGGGGAGGCTTATTACTATTCAGGTGGGATTGCCCCGGCAGTTCCCGATGGAACCGGGGGAGCCTTAATGGCATGGAATGATACCGAATTCGTTTACCGATCTTTAAGCAACAAATCACTTCGCCTCCAGAAGGTCGATGCGTTGGGCCATTCTGAATGGGGGGAAGACGGTATTTTGATATGTAGCTCATCAAAGTACGTAGAAATGGGAGAGGAGGAAAAACGAGAGTTCACCAGATCGCTACCCACATATACCGGGGAATATATGATAGCATACGGCGATCCGGATGGAATAATAGTTGGCTGGAATGAAGTTGATTCAGAGGAAAAACGTATAACTCATGTTGAGAAAATTGAACGCGAAGACTACGCAGCATGGCACCAGCAATGGCTAAGCCAGTATTCCGGACAATATGTCAGTAAGCTTGTAAGCGATGGTTCAGGCGGGGTGATCGTTTTTATGGGCGGTAGCAGTGATTCATATATCGCCCAAAAGATCAATAGTGAGGGAAGGCTGGAGTGGCCAAGCGGGGGCGTGTCCTTGGGACATAATATAACCCAAGTTATTGGGGACGGACTCGGAGGAGCTTTTCTTCTCCGATCAGATTGGCATCTGCCCTCTCCTGGTCCGCCTTCTAGGCTCTATATCCAGAAGATAGGGGCTCAAGGAGAATTGTTATGGCCCGATCAGACTTTGGTTGTAAGTACGGAAGAAGAGATGTTCCAAAGTGATATCATCAGTGACGAGGCTGGTGGCGCGATTGTTGCTTGGATTCCATCGGATCGCAGGACTAAATCAATGGGGGAAATCCGTGCCCAGAGGTTCGACAGCTCTGGACAAACCCTATGGAAAGAGAGTGGTGTGGATGTGTTCGGCGTCCCTGAACTGATGTTCGGTGCACCGGTAATGGTAAGGGATGGCATGGGAGGAACCATAATAACTGCTGCCGCAGGAAACTCCTCCAAGGCAAATGGGGTTTATGCTCAGCGTTTAAATGATGATGGGGACTATTTATGGGGGGGAGGAGTCCGGGTAACGAAATCAGAGATAAACTACCACGATATGCAATGAATGTTTCCGTGTTGATACTAAATTTATGTTGAGGCAGCGTCATCAGCGTTTAAAGAGTGCGGTGACATTTCCTCAATCTTCTCTTTTTTTTCGTGTCTGGCTACTGTCATCCCACTGATATCCACAAATACTGCTCTTCTCAGTACGACAGCTCAACGCACGCCTTAAGGATCACCAAGGGTGTCAGCGAAGCCAACCCTTTGCGCCCAATTTCCTTTCTGCCATTGTAGCAAACGACTTGAATTAAAGTCAGCGGTCGTTCGGGCGTGAAGCCGAAACTGAACAAATCTTGGGAATGCGCCTAGGCTCAGGGGAGAGCGCCTCTTAATGTCCCTTGCAATGAGTTGATACTTATAGAGGACTCCCCTCGGGCATCCATTTATTATGTGGTAGTCTACGTTACAAAATGATTTGACACGCGATGATTGCCAGCCCGAAAACAGCGTTTCAAATACAAAACATTCGCCCTGCTGGTGAATAAAATCCCCCACTCCTCCGGAATACTGTTATCACAACCCGCGAAATCGTCTCCCGTCTCCTCCTTCTTTCCACCCAAACAGTGACTTGATATCCTGCGCGATTTTTGTGACTCTGTTTCGTAGATGCAATTGATTTTCGTTTGCTGTTATTTGGTCATTTTGATTGACAATAATGTAACATCGGCTATAAAATTCATCTGTCATGGAAGATAAAGTTGAAAGAAAGCAACTGGCTATTCTGGAGTTACTGAAATCGAGCGGGAAACCGCTCAGCAGCTCCCAGATAGCCGAGGAACTGGTGGCACAGGGTTATGAGATAAGCGGTCGGACTGTACGCCTGTATTTGCAGAAAATGGACAGTGAAGGCCTTACAGAGAATGTCGGCAAGCGGAGGAGGGTGATAACAGATGAGGGTCTGAGTGAGCTGGAAATTTCGCGAACCGTACAACGGGTAGGCTTCCTCTCCTCCAAGATAGATCGCATGAGTTATATCATGAGTTTCGACCTTACCAATAGAAGCGGAAAAGTCGTGGTAAATTTAACCATTGTCGAACCCGGCGAACTGGCTGAGAGGGTCGATCTGATCGGTCAAGTGTATGAACACGGATATGCTATGGGTCACCTTATCGCCCTTCTCGAGCCCGGCGAACGTATCGGTCACACAGTGGTACCTGAAGGCATGGTCGGTATCGGCACAGTGTGCTCGATTACCCTTAACGGTGTTCTGCTGAAATACGGTATTCCCACCTACTCAAGATTCGGAGGACTCCTCGAACTTTATGAAAAGAAGCCGGTCCGGTTTGCCGAAATCATCACCTATGAAGGAACCAGCATCGACCCGCTGGAGGTTTTCATCCGCAGCGGTATGGCCGACTACATCGGGGCGATCAGGAGGGGGAGGGGGAGGATAGGTGTCAGTTTCCGGGAGTTCCCCGTTGAAGGCCGCGAGCTTGTGGAAGATATCTCGCGAAAACTTGATAATATCGGGTTGGGAGGGTTCATGACCATCGGACGAAGCGGGCAGTCGCTTCTGGGAATACCTGTGAGCGAAGGCCGCGTTGGCGCGATTGTCATCGGGGGGCTCAATCCCATGTCAATCCTTGAGGAAACGGGGCTTCGGGCCTACTCACGCGCCATGGCGGGACTGCTTGAATTCAACAAACTCTTCCGGTATGACGAACTGAAAAGCCGGGTCCAGGCTTTTCTCTAAAACACGAGCATCGTCCCCGAAGCCAGCACTTTTTAAGGAGTTCCCCTGGTTGAAAGGCCAGGAACGCTTCTTAAGAAATTGAGATGGCCGTTTAGAGTCCCTTTTTGCGCGCAATGCCCTTAAAGTGATTCCAGGCCTCCTGGAAATCCTCAAGAGTCGCATCCGGGAACAGCTTATCTATATGGTAATACTCGGAATAAGCGGATTGCCACAGGAGGAACCCGGATTTAGCCTCTCTGCTTCGCTCCTCGTCACCGGTTCTTATAATGAAATCGCAGGGACTCTTGACTGCCAGCTCGTGTTCAAGGTCTCGCTCGCTCAGGCCAAAA
>JAWOBX010000138.1:0-27152 GCA_046484125.1 Dehalococcoidia bacterium
AGACGCCCGGCATAACCATTATGCCGCTTATCACCATGGATGGCTCCCATCATTTAAACGAGGTCTATTTCGATGATGTCCGGGTTCCGGCGCGGAACATGGTCGGCGAAGAGAACAGGGGCTGGTACGTCAGCCTGATGACCATGAACTTCGAGAGGACCAGTATCGGTGATTTCGCCGGGGCACGGCGGGATCTTGAGGATTTGACAGGCTTCTGCCGGGAAATGAAGCGGGGAGGAAAAACTCTCCTGGAGGATCCGAAGATAAGGCAGCGACTTGCGGATCTGGCTGTGGCTGTTGAGGTAGGGCGAATGATGGCCTACAACGTGGCCTGGCTCCAGACGCAGGGCGATCTTCCCGCGGACAAAGCTTCTAGTGTGAAGGTTTTCGCGACAGAACTCGCCGACAGGATCGCCTTCACCGGCTGCGACATTATGGGACCTTACTGTCAACTTGAGTACGGTTCCAAATGGGTAAAGTTGAGGGGAGGAATAGCCGATGCCTATCAGCACAGCCTGATGCACAAAATCGCTGGTGGAGCCTCGGAAATACAGAGAACCCTGATAGCCACCAGGGGTCTCGGTATGCCCCGGTCCGATTAGACATCTTTTCTTTGGCAAATGCGGTACGGGGTATAGATGTGCCCCGTTTTTTAGCGATTAAGGGGGGATGAGAAAATGGATTTTGCTCTGACACCGGAACAGGAGCAGTTCGCCAGAGACTTCGAGAATTACCTGAGGGCTGAGATGCCTCAGGAAGTGATCGATGACCAGCACAAGGAGATGATGTATCCAGAATCCGTGGCATGCCGTGAATTCATTCGCAAGATGGGCCGGGACGGGTGGCTGGGAGTGGGCTGGCCTAAGGAGTATGGCGGCCAGGGTAAAAGCGCTATCGAGCAGCACCTGTTCTACGAGATAGCCACGTATCACAAGGTTCCCCTCCCCGTGCTTCCCCTGAACACCGTCGGACCCGCGTTGATGATCTTCGGCACCCGGGAGCAGAAGGATTTCTTCCTGCCCCGCATTCTGAAAGGTGAGATGGAGATATCAATCGGCTATACCGAACCAGAGGCGGGAAGCGATCTAGCTTCTCTCAAGACCGCGGCCGTCCGCGACGGTGACGAATACGTCATAAACGGGCAAAAGATATTCACCACCATGGCTCATACGGCGGACTATATCTGGCTGGCTGCCAGAACAGATCCGCAGGCGCCGAAACATAAGGGAATCTCGATATTTCTGGTACCGGCCGACAGTCCGGGAATAAGCATGGAACCCCTGTATCACCTCAGCGGTGAGCGGAGCAATGCCACATATTATGATGATGTACGGGTTCCGAAGAATGCTCTTGTAGGTGAGGAGAATCAGGGGTGGAAGATACTGACCGCGCAGCTCGACTTTGAGCGAATTATGGTAAGTCCTTCCTCCGGCACACGAAGGAACATCGAGGACACAATGGAATGGGCGAGGAATACCGAGGTGGATGGGAGGAAAGTAATCGAGCGCCCCTGGGTCAAACGACGGTTCACTGAGTTATTGACGGAAGTGGAGGTGTTGAGGCTGCTTAACCTGCAGGTCGCCTGGATGATCAGCCAGGGTAAGGTACCGTTCGCAGAAGCGTCAATGGTCAAAGTCTATGGGTCGGAACTGTATCAGCGGGTGAATCACTCGCTTTTGGAGATCATGGGCGAATTCGGTCAGCTGCAGGGCGAATCCAAATGGGTTCCGCTACGAGGCAGGGTCGAACATTCGTTCAGACTGGAACTAAATTTCCTGTTCGGTGGCGGTGCCATAGAGGTGCAAAGAGATATCATCGCCATGGCGGGACTGGGAATGCCGCATGCCTCAAGACCGCGATGATGTGGCATTCCGAATTCTCAGAAGGGAGTCAGCGATGTTAAGCGAGTATGTATCCAGGAAGTACCAGGCGGACAGAAGGCCGCCCGTGGACGGCAATCTCATTAAGAACCGGGCGGCAATAGTTGGAATCGGGCAGACCAGGTTCTCCAGGGATTCTCAGCGGGATGAACTTGATATGGCGTGTGAAGCCATCAAGGCGGCTGTGGATGACGCGGGCTTGAAGACGGAGGACATCGACGGCATGGAGATGTTCACCATAGACCGGCTGGCCATGCCAACGGTTGTGAGCTCGCTGGGAATGAAGAATCTGCGGTTTACGAGCGAGGTCAGCTTTGGGGGTGGAGCGGCCTGCGCGGTGACCATGCACGCGGCGGCGGCGGTGGTGACGGGGGCGGCGGACTATGTGGTTTGCTTCCGTTCCCTCAACGAGGCATCTGGACAGAGGTATGGCCGGGGTGACTCGTACGCCGAGTATATGTTAACTGCGGTAACGCCACATTATGGTTACCACTGGCCGTTCGGCTTCGTGACCCCGCTGGCCTGGGCGGGTGTTTGGGGGAAAAGATGGATGTACGAGTTCGGTATTACACGCGAGCAGATCGGCTGGTGGCCGGTAGTGCTGAGGGAGTATGCCCAGAACAATCCGGACGCCATTTTCTACAATCGGCCAATTACTCACCAGGATTACATGGACTCACCAATGATCGTCGATCCACTCAAGCTCCATGACTGCTGTGTGGATACCGATGGGGCCTGTGCCTATATCGTCACTACCGTTGAGAGGGCCAGGGATTTAAAGCAGACACCCGCCATAATGCTGGCGGCGAGTCAGAGCTGCCCGATAGAGCAGGAGATCCAGACCATATACAACCGTCCCATCATCTCCGGACTGGTGGAGACCTGGTACATGGGCCAGGAGCTGTACCGGATTGCCGGGGTGGGTCCGGACGACATCGATGTAGCCCAGATATACGATCCCTATTCCATCGGCGGTATCCTTCAGCTTGAGGAGCTGGGTTTCTGTGAAAGGGGCGAGAGTGGCAAATTTATCGAGGGAGGGGATAATATCCGGATAGGAGGCAAGATACCGGTCAATACTTCGGGCGGACTCCTCTCCGAGGCATACATTCACGGCTTCAATCTGATCATTGAGGGTGTGCGCCAGATTCGCGGAACGTCGTACAATCAGGTTCCCGATGTGGAACTTTCGATGGTTACCGCCGGCCCCGGAGTACCGTCGAGCGGGATCATCTTAAGGAGGTAGAAAGTGGTCGAATATGTTAAGGGAATTCCTATCATGCGTCCCTATATTGATCAGGATAATAAGGGATATTGGGACGCGGTTAAACAGCATAAGCTGGTGATTCAGCACTGCAGCAAGTGCGATAAATACTTTCAGCCGCCGCGACCCATGTGTCCCTCATGTAATTCACAGGATACACTGGAGTGGAAGCCTTCAAGCGGAAAGGGCTACATATACTCTTTTGTGAATTTCACCGCGGACCGGATGGCATATCCGGCCTTCAAGTTGCCCTATGCGGTGGTTCTGGTTGAGCTTGAGGAAGGTGTTCGCTTAACCGCCAATACCCATGGAATCGATCCTGAGGAGATCCATGTGGGGATGCCGGTACAGGTAATGTTCGAAGACTTGGAGAGTGATTTGACACTCTATCGATTCGAGAAAAGTAAGCCATAAAACCTTATTTAGCAGTAATTCGCGAGATCTATGAATATGAGGAGGCAATGACCATGGAAAGCCTTAAGGATAAAACCGCCATAGTGGGCATCGGAGTGGTACCATTTGCATTGGAGATGGGTCAAACGGAATGGTATACCGCCTGTCAGGCAATCAAGCTGGCCGTTGATGATGCGGGTCTGGATATGCACGATATCGACGGACTGGTGAAAAATGTCGATGACGGTCCCGATCAGATGTATATCCAAAAAGGGCTGGGGATGGATAACCTCACTTATGCGGCCGAGTCACACTGGGGAACGAGCCCCATGATGAATGCTATAACGGCTGTCGCATCCGGATCAGTAAATTACGCGGTCTATTACCAGACGGCACATCGTTCTTCGGGCCCTGAAAAATCCATCTCTGACTTTCGCGTGGCCAGGGAAATGCGGGACGACTCGCTGGACCTTATAAGAGCCGATTTTTATACCCCGTTCGGTTTGATCGGTCAGCCGGCTTATGTTGCCATGACCGTACGTCGTTATATGCATGAACGGGGAGCAAAGCCTGAAAACCTGGGCTGGATCCCGGTAGTGGCGAGCGAAAACGCGTCCAGGAATGCGGAGGCGATTTTCTTTGATACGCCCATCAACCTGGAGGACTATCTCGACGATCAGTTAGTCGCCGATCCGCTTCGGTCCCTTGACTGTGCGCCTAAAGTGGACGGATCGATCGCCATCGTGGTCGCAACAGTGGAAAAAGCCCGGTCACTTAAGAGTCCCCCGGTTATTATTATGGCTGCTACGCAGGGCACCGCCACGGAGGGACAGTTGCTCACCAGTTACAGTCGAGAGATAATCACTGACCTGCCTGAGATGCGGTACGTTGCCGAAGACATGTACCGGGTTGCCGGGGTGAGCGCTGGAGATATCAAAGTCGCTATGCTGGACGATAACTTTGCTCCTTTCGTGCCGATGCAGCTTGAGGCACTGGGTTTCTGCAAAACGGGTGAAGCCGTTGCGTTTTGCGAAGGAGGTGATCGAATCCGTGTGGGTGGTGAGCTGCCGGTTAATACAGGCGGCGGAGCCATCGGATATGGGCGATTCGATAGTGCCCGCATTGTAGAGGGAGTTCGCCAGGTCCGCGGAACAGCAGTCAATCAGGTAAACGACGCCGATATAGTGATAGTGGTAAGCGGTGCGGGAGGCCCGGCCGATGGTTTAATCCTGAGAAAGGGTTAACCGGGGAATTCTTTAAAATGGAGTCGGGCTTACCCGGCCCCTTATCTCGCATCATATGAGGAGGCAAACTAATGACGGTTCAATACAATCCGGATAAGAAAATACCTCGTCCTGCTCTATGGCAGGTATTGTATCGAAGCAGCACCCCGTTCTGGGAAGGCGTACAAAAGGGGGAATTACTTCTGCAGAGATGCAAAGTTTGCGGGAACTGGCTCAATCCACCCCGCCCCATGTGCCCCCTGTGCCAGTCGACGGAACAGGAGTGGGTCCGCTCCTCGGGAAAGGGCACTTTATACAGCTGGGTGACATTACCTGAGTCGCCTCATCCGGCTTTTAAGACTCCATACAGCGTAGTGCTGGTTGAGCTGGAGGAGGGGGTGAGAATCGTCAGCAATATGACAGATGTAGAGGCTGAAGATATGGTGATCGGTATGCCTGTGGAAGTCGTTTTCGATGAGGTCACCGATGATCTTACACTCCCCAAGTTCAAGAAGGGGGGCTAAACCATGGATTTTGATCTTACTGAAGAACAGCAGCTCCTGAGAAACTCTGCCCGGGACTTTCTAACCGCCAAATGTCCCAAAGAGGTGGTAAAAGAACTGGAGGCCGGTGAGACAGGCCATTCACCCGAGCTGTGGAGGATGATGGCGGATCTGGGGTGGATGGGTTTGCCCGTACCTGAGGAATATGGCGGGGCCGGCTTCAATTTCCTCGACCTGGCGGTGCTCTTCGAGGAGGTAGGGCGCGCAGCAATGCCTGGACCGCTGTTTAACACAGTCGTGACAGGAGCGCTGCCCATCCTGGAGTTTGGGGCGGAGGAACAAAAGCGGAACTTTCTTCCTGAGATCAGCAGCGGCGACCGGATTGTTACCATGGCCATATCGGAACCAAACGTCAATTATGACGCCAGGTACATCGCAACTACAGCAACCAGACAGCCGGACGGGTTTTCAATCAGTGGCACCAAGCTTTTCGTTCCATACCCTCATGTCGCTGACTTCATATTGGTTGCCGCCAGAACTGGTGGTAAAAGGGGAGATGATAAGGGGATCACCGTTTTCATTATAGATGCCAAATCACCCGGTCTTACCATGACGCAACTCAAGAATATTGCCTCCGACAAGCTCTATGAAGTCGTATTTGATGATGTGTCCGTATCCGCTGACGCCATTCTTGGAGAGCTCGACGACGGAATGACGGTGCTCGAGTCGACGCTCCTTAAGGCGCGCGCGATTCAGTGTGCCATGATGGTCGGCGGCGCGCAGCAGGAGCTGGAGATAACCGCGGAATATACCAGGACGCGAGTGCAGTTCGGGCAACCCATCGGAGCTTTCCAGGCGGTACAGCATCGGGCGGCCGATATGTTGATTGACACCAGTGGGGCACGCCTGATTACTTACCAGGCTGTCTGGCGCTTGAATGAGGGTCTGCCGGCGGAAAAGGAAGTGGCCCTCGCCAAGTCGTTTACGGATATGGCGTCTCAGCGAGTAGCGCTGGGCGCGCAACAGCTTCATGCCGGGATCGGCTTTGATACTGACTATGACCTGCACTTCTACTACCGCAGGCAGAAGGCATTCGATTTGCGGCTCGGCACCACCGAGCATAATCTGAAGAGGCTGGAGAAAGAGTACGGGCTTTAGAAGGGGTGTGGTTTTCTAAGGAGCCCCTGAACGAGAGTTTACTTCCTCTGCTATCCTTCCTGTCCATACAGGATAAAAAAGACCGATATCTGAGAACCATTAAAATCGGTCTCTTGTCATGATTTCAGAGCCCGTGATATAATAGTAAACTTGTGAAAGGTAACAATACATCACTGCTAAGAGGTAAATATTGAGCAACTATGAACTGGCGGTTATCCTCAATCCCGACATAGATGAGGAAGACGTTCCCCAAGCCATGGAAAAGCTTTCCGCCCTTGTTACCAAGAGCGGAGGAGAAATCACCGAGACCGAGCACTGGGGAAGAAGAAAACTGAGTTACCCCATCGGACATCATGCCGAAGGAAACTATGTGGTAATGCGGCTTGGTATGGAGCCGGGGAAAACGGCTGAACTGGAGAACGGTCTTAATCTCGGTGAAGACTACTTGCGCCATTTGCTATTAAGACTGGACGGAAAGTAACGATTTCGAAGGGGGCATGATGGCTTGGCTGAACAAGATAATGGTCATCGGTAATGTGGGCAGTGACCCGGAAATGAGGTTCACGCCAAATGGGAAACCGATCACGACATTCCCTCTGGCTACAAACCGATTCTTCACCACGTCCGATGGAGAAAGGAAAAGGGAGACGGAATGGTTCGATGTGGTAACATGGGACCGTCAGGCTGAGAGTTGCAACCAGTTCCTGACCAAAGGCCAGCGGGTATATGTCGAAGGAAGATTGAGAACTCGCAGCTGGGACGGTCAGGACGGACAGAGGCGATTCAGGGTCGAGATCAATGCCAATAGAGTGATCTTTCTCGACCGACGCGGGAGCCAGGGAAGTGATACACCTGAAGGAGAGCAGTTCGATTACGAGTATGAAGGCTCGGCAAGTCCGGAGGAACTCCCGTTTGAATAACTGTAATGAACCCCTCGGAGAAAGCGGGGAGTTGGGGATGGGGGATTGATTAGAAATCGAAATCTTAAGTTGAAACGGAGAAAACGTGAGAACATCACCACCAAGAAGAGAAAGGCGGAGATACGTTCCCAAGCGCAAAGTATGCCCGTTCTGCGTCGATAAATCCCGCAAGATAGATTACAAAGAAGTCGATATGCTGCGTCGCTTCGTTTCTGACCGCGGCAAGATAGAACCAAGACATAGAACCGGTGTATGTGCCAGGCATCAGAGGCTCCTCAGTGCAGAGTTGAAACGGGCTCGCCACCTGGCTTTACTGCCATATACGGTTGAGCATATCCGCTGGAGCAGTGGCATCATGAGGCAGGACAGGCATCCAGCCTCCTGAAGCCCCACGTGCATCTTTGGTTTGGTCTAATTCCGCTCGACCAGGCGTCTGCAACCTTAAGTAGAAAGGTTCGTAATCTGTGCCTAAGAAGAAAGAGAGTACTGAATGGGTGATCACCAGAGGCCGCCTCTCCCGGTGGCAAAAGGAGCAACGCCGTCGAAGACAGATCATCGTCATAGCCTCAGTCCTGATAGCCATTGTCGCAGGTCTGGTTATCTACGCGGTCTACGATAGCACTGTTAACCAGTACAAACAAACAGTCCTCAAGGTTGAGGGCCCTCTGGGTGAACGATCCTTCGACATGAACTACTACATAGATATGCTGCGTATCAATGGCGTGGCAATGACCCGCGATTACTCTGAGCGGTTCTCTATCGCTGAAAATACCTTGAAGGTAATGGAGAACGGTGAGGTAAACCGCCAAATAGCCGAGGGACTGGGATTCACTGTAACCGATGCTGAAATAAACGAGAGAATAGCGGAGCAATTCGCCGGATCAAAGCCGGGAACCGAATCCGCTGTCAACCCCGCAACCCCTACCTATGAGGAGATACGTTCTGATTTTCTGGCCTTTCTTGACCGCCTGAACGTGCCGGAGAAGAGATACCGGGAGGCTATGAGCAACCAGTTATTGAGCGAAAAGATACATGAACATGTAAAGCGCACCGAGGTAACCGAGGAAATGGAACAGGTGCATGTTCAGGGAATTATAATCGACGTGGCCCCCGCGTCAGGAACGCCAACCAATTCCGGAACACCTGTTGTAAATGGAACGCCGACAGCCGGAGAAAAGGAAGCCGACCCCGATGAAATTCGGGCGGCAATCGAGTCGAGGCTGGAGGCCGGTGATGATTTCGCCGTACTGGTTGATGAATACTCAGCAGACCCCGATTTAAAGGAATCCGGGGGAGACGTTGGCTGGTTTCCACGCGGGATACTCAGTCCGGACTTAGAGGATGTTGTTTTTGGGCTCGAGCCCGGGGTCCTGAGCGCCCCTATCCCGGTTACCAGTTCCGAGGATAACACTCGGTACTGGATTCTAAGGGTCACGGAAAAGGAGGCATCACGTCCTCTTGAGGAACCACACCTCCAACAGCTCCAGAACCAGGCCCTGAACGAATGGTACCAGGAACAGCTAAATAACTTTACGATAAAAGATGATTATCTGGACTCGAGTGATATAGAATGGGCGATAAACAAGGCCCTTTAGCTGAACATTTACACCTGGCAGGTTGACCGGCGATATGAAGGACAGCATCAATATCGGCTTGATCGGGTTGGGTACAATAGGCAGCGGTGTTGCCAGAATCCTCAGCCAGAAAGCCTCACTCATTACCCAACATACAGGCATCCCTCTGGTTTTAAAGAGCGTTGCTGATCTGGATAAAACACGCAAAGAGGGGCTGCCGGATCCCGGCATATTCACCACCGATGCCGGCGAGATAATCAACGACCCGGCAATAGACATCGTGATTGAGCTCATAGGAGGCGAAAACCCGGCCCGGGATTTCATAGAACAAAGCCTGAGAAATAAAAAACATGTTGTAACCGCTAATAAAGAGGTCCTTGCTAAACATGGGCCTGAACTCCTCCTGCTTGCCAACAAAAATGAGGTGGGACTCTGCTACGAGGCCAGCGTTGGGGGAGGGATACCTTTGATCGCTCCATTGAAGCACAATCTGCAGGTAAATAATATTACGGCGATACACACCATTATCAACGGGACAACCAACTATATACTTACCAGGATGGAAAAGGAGGGGCTGGAGTTTTCCGCAGCGCTTGAAGAGGCCCAATCGCTGGGATACGCGGAGGCGGACCCGACCAGCGATGTAGAGGCTTTCGATGCCGCCTATAAACTGGCTATTCTGGCAACCATCGCCTTCCATACCGATGTACGTCCAGGGGATATCTATCGTGAAGGTATTTCCCGTATTTCATCTCAGGATTTCAATTATGCCGCCGAGTTGGGGTATGCCATAAAACTTCTTGCCATAACCAGAAAGGTGGCGGATTCGTTTCAGGCCAGGGTGCATCCCGTCTTCATCCCAAAAGAGATGCTATTGGCCAAAGTCGACGGGGTATACAACGCGGTGCAGATAGAAGGAGACCTCTCCGGGAGGGTTATATTCTATGGCCGAGGCGCCGGCTCGGAACCTACCGCGAATGTGGTAGTCGCTGACGCTATCAGAATGGCCCAGTATGTCAAACTCGGCATCGGGGTAAATCCGGAGATCCCCCTGAACCAGCCTAAAACCATCAAACCGATGTCGGAAATTGAAACCAGATATTACCTGAGAATGACCATCACAGACCAGGCAGGCGTTTTAGCCGGTATAACCAGAATCCTGGGGGACCTTTCCATAAGTATATCATCCGCGATACAGAAGGAAACTGATAGACAATCCCAGAGCGCTGAGATAGTGATTATGACACATCCGGCCAGGGAAAAGGCGATGCAGGATGCTCTGGAGAAGATGAAGGGACTGGATACGGTGAGGGAGATAAGCAATCTCATCAGGGTCGAGGATTTCGACTGAGGAATGATTTGTGGCTGATCAGGACAAGATTAAGCGGGCCGTGATATCGATAATAGAGGCGCTTGGTGATGACCCCGAGAGGGAAGGACTGGCCGACACTCCGCGGCGCATCGCCGAGATGTACTCCGATATCTTCAGCGGAATGGCGGAAAACCCCGAAGATCATCTCAAGATCGGCTTCGAGGAAGGTCACCAGGAGATGGTCATCGCCAGGGATATACCTTTCTACTCAATGTGCGAGCATCACCTGTTGCCCTTTCACGGCATGGCACACATCGGTTACATTCCTAACGGCAGAGTCGTTGGAGCCAGCAAGCTCTCCCGAGTGGTCGATGTATATGCCCGCAGACTGCAATTACAGGAACGACTGACCACCCAGATCGCGGATACCATAGTCAGGGCCCTTGAACCACGAGGAGTGGCGGTCATACTGGAAGCGGAGCACCTCTGCATGACCATGCGTGGTATCAGGAAACCGGGCAGCCGGATGGTGACATCAGCCATGAGAGGGTTATTCCGGCAACGCGCCGCTACTCGCAGCGAATTCCTCACACTGATAGGACACAAGACCCCGTAGTCCCCATCCCCACCGTTTTCCAGCGAAAGCGTTTTACACCTGATACTGGCCCCGGTTCATCAGTATGTCACTGAGCCTCCCGGAAAACTGCTATTTTTACAGAGAACCTGTTCACACTGTTCTGAAAATAGACCTTGACCCTGTTACAGGGCAAGGGTATTATGAACTCGATGAAACCCGTTAATCCGGAGACGAGCACCTCTCGAGTTCTATCGCCGTTAAAAATCCTCGGTTACGCGATAGTTTTCGCTTTTCTCACGGTACTATTCACAGCAGCATGTTCCGGTTCGGGAACAGAACAGCCGGATTCCCCTGACAGGTCTTTTCTCTGGGAGGTTACATCCAGCTCCAGCACCGTCTATATTCTCGGCTCAATTCATATGGCAAGTCCTGACCTGTACCCACTGGACGACTCGATAGAAAACGCCTTTAATACCTCCGATTACCTGGCAGTGGAATTCGACATCACCACAACCAATACGGGGCAACTGGTCAGGCTTTTAAGAGATAAAGGAACATACCCGCCCGGAGAATCACTGTATCACAATATCCCCGAGGAACTTTATAAACAGACGGACGAGGTGCTGGAGGAACTGGGAAGTGACGTGTTTCTGTTTAATTCATTCGAGCCCTGGGTAGTCGCCATGGGAATTGAAGGGCTTATAATGGCGGATTACGGGTATACGGAGGAAAACGGGATAGATATTTACTTCCTGAACAAGGCGCACCAAGAGGGCAAGGAAATCATAGAGATGGAATCGGCGGAGTTTCAACTGGAGCTGCTCGACAGCCTCTCCGACGAGATGCAGATATTGTTGCTTGAAGAGATCGTGAAAAATCCACCCGGCGAAAACGAGCTTGAACGGATGTTCGACGTCTGGAGAAGCGGCGCTATTCTTGAGATGGAAAGCCTCGTATTATCTTCCGATGAGGAAGATCCGGAACTTATGGCCCTGAATGAGAAATTGCTCGATGAGCGAAATTTCCTGATGGTTGAAAAAATCCAGAGTTTCCTTGGTGATACTGGCACCTATTTCGTAGTGGTCGGCGCGGGCCATCTGGTGGGAGACAACGGAATTATAAGTCTCCTGGGGGAAAGCGGCTATGAACCCGGCCAGCTTTAGAATGGCAATCATATGAACACCTCCAAAAACAAAACAGCAACTCTAAAAGAAGCGATAGCGGAATTCGTGGCCCCCGGATCTCACATCTCTATAGGCGGATTCACCATCAATCGGAATCCTATGGCCGCGGTATATGAAATCATCAGGCAGGGCATCAAAGGCCTCCATCTATATGCTCATTCCAACGGACAGGGAGCCGACGAGCTCATCGGCGGCGGGTGTGTGAAGAGACTGGAAATAGCCTACGGCGGTAATGGAAGATTCGCGCCAACCTGCATCCGTTTCAGGAAAGAGGTTCAGAACGGAAACATCAGGGTTGAAGACTACACCAACTACCAGATGACCCTCAGGTTCCTTGCCGGAGCCATGGGAGTTCCCTTCCTTCCGACGCGCTCCTCACTGGGCACTGATATCATAAAAGAATGGGGCTTCCCCGCCGAAATGAGGCGAAATGACCCCGGGTTACCCGATTCCAAACTCCTGGTCATCGACAATCCGTTTGGCGGCTGGCAGGAGAGTCCCAGGACGGTGCTGGTGCCCGCTATAAATCCGGACGTGACCATAATACATGCTCAGAAATGCGACCGGCAGGGCACGACGAGGATACAGGGACTAACGTTCTCCGATATAGAGCAGGCGAGATCCGCCAGGAATGTGATAGTCACATGTGAGGAACTGGTGGATCCAAGCGAACTTCGTGCCAGTCCGGATCAAAATCAGATTCCCTTTTTCTGCGTAGACGCGGTGGTTCATATCCCGTATGGGGCCTACCCGACGGCGTGTTACGGTTATTATGATTACGACCCGGTTTACCTTCATGAGTACGCCGGTTACGCCAGGGACGATACCAGCTTCAAGGAATACCTTGATCTTTACGTGTTAGGGGTCAGCGATCATCAAGGCCTGCTCGATATGGTCGGCGAGGACAGATTGCGCGGTATCGACGCTGATTCGAATACAGGCTACGCAAAAGGTTTGGAAAGGAAATAGGATTCACTTCCAGTGGAATACACCTCCCGTGAGATGATGGCAATCGCCGCTGCGCGAGAGATTCGAAACGGCGATATAGTCTTCTGCGGCACGGGCATATCCATGCTGGCGGCCATGGCCGCCAAGCGTATCAGCGCCCCGGAGAGCGTCATCTTCTTCGAGACCGGAGCTGTAGACCCGATACTGGAGGAGATACCTATGGCCGTTTCAGACTCACGGATCATGTATGGGACTTCCATGAACAGCGGCCTTGCCGACGCGTTCGCCATCATGCAGAACCAGACTACAGGCCGGCACGTTGTAGGGATCCTTGGGGCCGCGCAGATAGATAAATACGGCAATCTGAACTCGACGTCACTTGGAGATTATCGTGAACCGAAGGTACGCTTCCCGGGGAGCGGGGGGGCGAGCGATGTAGCCTCGTTCGCGGGCAGAACGATTATCTTTATGCAACATGAAAGGGACAGGTTTGTTTCAAAGCTCGACTACCTGACCAGTCCGGGGTGGCTCGAAGGGGCGGATAGCCGCGTAATAGAGGGACTTCCCGCTGGCGGTCCCACCGCCGTCATCACCAATCTGGCAACTATGAGGTTCGATGAAGTGACAAAGGAGATGTACCTCAGCGGCTGTTACCCAGGGGTAACGCCGGATATAGTCCAGGATCACATGGAATTCGATGTCGCTGTCAACCTGGGCCGGGAGGTACCGCGGCCCACCGAGGATGAATTGAGAATACTGCGCGAAGTCTGCGATCCCCAGAGGTTAATCCTCGGATAGAAGCACTGCCGATCCCTTCCCCCTGAAAAACGCGATCCGGTTGCTGTTATTAGAGCCGAAAGTATTACTGGCCTCATAAAAACACGGAGCTCCCGCCTGCCAGTGTTGCGTACCTGCGGTTTTCATACAAATACTTCTCCTCGCGAAAGCATTCCCGTTAAGGTAACTCTGATCAACCCATTTTAATTCCCCAAACTTGGGTAAATCTGAATTCGGGGGATACCCCCCAGATCTTCCGGAGTCGCCACTTGTTCAGAGGCTCCTGAAAAGATTTTGAAAATAGGCCCTAGGGCCTAGAGAAATTCGCAGCTAAATCAGTTATAATAATCTATTCCGATATGTTATGGAAGTCCTAAATAAAGAGAGTACTTCCTTGTTCGAACGCACATGGGTACCGTAAGCACCTTTATTGTGAGCGATAATTATCTCACCAGGCTCGGGATAAAAAGCCTGCTGAAAGGGGAAACTGAGGTTGCCATTACCGGCGAGGCAACATCAGCCTCAGAGGCCCTGGCTTCCATTAACGGATCCACCCCGGATGTTGTATTACTGGATATTCACCGCCCCGGCAACAAAGGCATTGGCGCAACCTGTGAGATCATAGAGGCGTTTCCGGAATCGAAGGTTCTGGTTCTCACCGCTCTTGAGAACTCATCCCGGCTGGCGCAGATCATTCGGGCGGGGGCCGGGGGGTATCTGGTCTACCGTCAAATAAGTCCCGAAACCCTCATATCAGCCTTGACCGCCGTATCCGCCGGTGAGTTGTATGGTGAGCCGGGCCCGGCGGTACCTTCCGTGGCAGGCAGGGTAGAGGTGTCATCCTCTTTAATAAAACGCAAATCACTTAAACGGGTAAACAAGTTGACCTCGAGGGAAGAGGAGGTACTGGAACTCATATCCGAAGGGAAGGAAAACAGCGAAATCGCCAGGACTCTCAACATAGTTGAGAGCACAGTTAAAAACCACATCAACAGCATTTACACCAAACTCAACATCAAAAACCGCTATCAGGCGATTAAACTGAAACTCAACAAGATTGACCTGATAACTGAGCTTGATACCTGATCCCTTCGGCCTCCATTCCCCCTCAAAGTCTTTCCGTTGTCCCGGAGGAGAGCTGGCAACCTTCCTCCAATAGAGACAATCCGGCTTTCAACTAGTGTCTAATTACATTGTTAGCAACCGAGTGTTCCTGTTTGGAGCATTTCTCAATATCAAAACTAGGGGGTCTTGGATTAGGTAAGAAACTAAAAGAAGGCACATGCCTGGGCAATATCAAGCATGTGCCTCCAATCGTTAAGCGATCAAATCCAAGATACCTCGTTTACCCAGATCACCATGGCCAGTTTGATTCCTCCACTGTGATGTAGTCTGTCTTTGTCTCCGTATCAGTCCCCAGAGGGCCACTGACCGTGAGCGAAACAGTGTACGTACCGGGATCATTGTACCAGTGAGACGGATTTTTCTTGGAACTTGTTTCACCATCGCCGAAATCCCACTGCCAGTTGGCAATGTCACCTACCGAGAGGTCCGTAAATAAGATCAATAATGGCTCGGTTCCGCTTGTATTGATAGTAGTGAAATCAGCCATCGGAATAGTTCCTATCCGATCATGTAGAAGATAGGTTTTCGGCAGTATCCCTCCGGACACTGTCGCCACAGCAAAACAGAAATCGATGAAGGGACCCGTTGCCACAGCAGAAATGGTAATATCTTCATCGGAGTGCGTCATCAAGATTAATTTCAACGGTAATTCTTCAAATTCGATATCCTCCAGTTCGCTTTCCAGGACCGGATCAAGATTCAACTGAGCGGTATCGATTATCCAGGCCTCAATATCAGCCATCCATGTGAACATATCGGCAATATCTTCCCCGGTGTACACTTTCATCCGGTCGGCCTGCTTTACCTGCAGTTCTTCATCAGGTGTGAAGAACTTGAACTCCTCATTAGTCGAATCGATGCCCAATTTGGTTCCGCGTTCCTCGTCCACAAGCAAGTGCCCCCACCATACTTCTATGTTGGAAATCTCGGACCAGCTTGATGTATCATCGACCGTTTTCATGGCGAAATAGTAAGTCCCGGGTGTTATTCCTAAGGTATACGTTTCAGTGCTGCCCGCTACCTGCGGCGCAGGCTCTCCCTGACACCTGGTTGCGTTTTCCCACCAAGCATCTTCTTCACCAGGGGTCGGTTTTGTTTCGGAATACCGGATATCGTATTGTGAGGCAGTGCCAACGTCACCATCATCACCCGGCGCCGTCCATGTTAAGGTAGCGGAGGCCATATCATTTGCAGTTACACTCAAATCGTCTACCGCTGCCGGAGGCACCCCGTAGGAAACGTGTATATCGGCCGTTTGACCGGAACCGGAGACTTCAATAGTCCCGGTATAGTCACTCAGCGTAACTCCCGATGGGACGGATAGAGTTCCTTCTACTGTCAACGAGCCACCTGCCGCAATGGAGAAACCATTGGGATTGAATGAAAAGCTATCAGAGGGAATCAGATTCCCGGTTTCATCAGTTAGATCGGAAGCGGTGAAAGTAACAGCTTCCAGAGATTCCAATCCGCCTATCTCGCTGACGGTGAAGGTTTCATTTGATACACTTGCCGGGGCATGGGCCTGCCAGGTTGTCGGTTTCAATTGCATCATGGGCACGGACTCAAAGACCATGATGGTGTATTCTTCAGAGGTACCTGTGACCTCCTTGCCTTCCACTTTGATAGTCCACTCACCCGGTTCGGGATTTTCCAAAATCAAATATTCAGGATGTGTATTTCCTGAATAGATGATCCCTTCACCGGGATACATTGTTGTACCATCTGGAGCAATCACTTGCAGATCCAGATCGCTCCCGGGCCAAAGCAGTAGGAATTTGACTATATTTTTAACAGAATTGAGCATGAAGGTTTCAACTTTGGTCTCTCCCTCAGCCACCGTACCGGTATACTCGGCAGCCTTGGCCAACCCCTTGGCCTGATGCGCAAGCTCTATATAAATCTTTTTAAGCGTTTCTGCGTTGGGAGCATGATAGTACTTGCCGCCGGTTGCTTCAGCCACATTCTGCAAGAAGCTCCCATTCACATCGTTACCAAATCCCAGCGTATAAATGATGATGCCGGCTTCCACCGCCTGAGGCACCAGATCGTTGAGTATTTCCTGGTTGGTATAACCGGTATTGTTCACTCCGTCCGTAAGATAGATGATACTGGGAATTCTATCTTGCTGGCCATTGGCTTCAATTTCATTGATAGCCTTCAGCAAAGCGTCCCCCATATTGGTACTCCCACCCGAGGAGTATCCGGCTATTATGCTTTTTGCATCGTCAAAATCGGAGGTAAGCGGAGAATCAAGGGTCGCGCTGCTTGAGAATGAAACCAGGCCGACTTTGTCCTGATCGGCAAGATAGTCCACAAACAGGGTCGCTGCGTTTTTAGCATCCTCCATTTTCTGTGTGCCCATCGAACCGGACCGATCAATATTGAGTATTATATCAAGTGGGTTGGTAAGTTCTTGTCGTGTGAATTTAGCTACTAACTCATAATCTGCATCCATAACCGCAGTAGTGGATGCAGAATAAGGATCAACAACACAATCCGCCAGGTTACCGTCAGGGTATTCCCATTGCTCAAATATCCAGCCGTATGAGGGATCTGCATTAACAGTAACGACTTCATCATTGTGATAGGCACCTCTAAGCGGGTCAGCAGTGACTCTCCCCAAACTTCTTTGTGATGGACTAACAGCAAGTGTACGTTCTAGCGGCGGAGCTGCATACCACGCAATGCCACAGTATTCTGTGTCGGCATCAAAGTATTTATAACTCACTTTAATAGTGTAAGTGCCTGTTTCATTAGCCTGAAAGTCTACAAGTTCATAGGCATTATCTATTAACGTAGAATCCTCGACCAACTCCCCACTTGGCGAGAACACCATTATGTCAAAGTCCGTGAGGAGTTCATCGGTATAGTAAGGCGGGCCAGTTTCACTATACGTAGTATGAGAAGACCAGCACATGGCTACCCTACAGCGATCACCATTATTCGCAGAAAACTGGAAGTCCTTGCTTCCCCCGGGAAAGTCGGCCTCATTGTAGTTATTGTATACATAGGTTTCTTCGGAAACTATCTTTCCCGCGTGTTCTGCCGAAACTCCGCCGGCACCGAATTTTTCATGTGGCATTGCAGGCGAATCTACTCCCAGATTATTGAGTGCTGACGCCATTATCACAGCTTTAATCAACTCAGGCCATTCTTTCAAGTGTTCCAGACCCGTATTTTCGAATCTCTGCATAAGTAAAGCTGCTACTCCTGAGACATGTGGAGCTGCAAATGAAGTACCAGTTTGAGGTGTTCTCCATAAATCTCCTGATCCATTTCTTAGTGTCGTGATGTTGACACCCGGTGCCACAACCTCAGGTTTTTCGCGGTTGCCTGTCTCCTGATAAATAGATCCGTCGTAGAATTCGTCGCCATCCCACCAATAATTATCCTTGTCATTATAGCTGCCAACGGTGATAACATTGTAGGCCAAGGCTGGCGAATCCACGAGTTGGTCAGCGTCATCATCGACATTACCGGCTGCTGTGACAACAGTTTTTCTATGAGCATGTACCAGATGATCGTAGAATCGATCCATTAGTCGGGAATCACCGCCATTATCCAATCCGAAGCTACAATTAAGAACTGAAGCTGTGTTTGCTCCGTCTAACCATGCTCCCTCCGTCCATTGCTGGCTGGCTTCATTCCAACGCTTACATGGACCTAAACCCACTGCCCACTCGCTAGCAGGAATCATCGCGGCCTCATCACCTCCATTGGCATTAGCACTTAGCAGTGGAAGGCCGCCTTTTGCAACACCTTGAAGTAGATGAGCATCGTCTTCCCACTTGTCAATACTACCAATGACGCTGGCAACACTCGTTGCGTGATCCCCCTTTATCCATCCATTTTCAGCCAAATAACTGCCATAATAGTAATAGTTCCCAATACCCGGGCCATACCAAGCATCATCGATATCACCTCGAACAATATCTTCATGGGAAAAATCAATACCTCCGTATTCTGTACTTGCGCCTTCACCTCTAGGCTCTACCACGGCAATCCTTACATCGCCACCTGTATACCCATCATCCCATTCCGAAGCAACGTTAATCGCTGGAACCGAATCCTCCATAAGAGGGCGAACTTTATCTGAGACGCTGTATATCGTATCCACGTCATCTCTATTTTCTAGTTCTTGAACCAGTTCCTTTGGCACTGTCGCAAATATTAATGGAGCAGAATAACTTTTATCTATTATTACCCCTCCATTTGACTTAATAAAGTCTATTACAGGAAGCGCTGCATTCGCATATACATCTTTCCTGACTTGCTTTATTTCTTCCTGAATCCTGGAGTATAAATCCATATCTGTATTCTTACTTGGCGCGAGATCATTCAGTTTAGCTTCCGGGTATTTTTGAGCAACTTCTTTTGCCGGAGTCCTATCATCGCAATGCAGCCAAAGGCCTATTGTTACTTCTGGTGTCGTTTTACCCTGGAGATTTTCATATAGTTTCGGGCTCAGTTTGCCGTACTTTTGATGATATCTGCTGGCAACCTCTTCCCGATATGTCTGATAGTCAATTAAGTTCCCATCAAGACTCTCAACCAAGTGGTAAATAGTGTCAGATTCTGTGTCCATCACAGTTACCAGCTTTCGTATCTTTTTATCGACACTATCTACTATCGAGTGTATGTTTTTTGTTGAGAACTGTTCGACAGGACTACCAGTTTTGTCGGATGCAAACCTAATGGCTTCCTCTTCAATACTGAGTTCCTCAGGCCTTTGATTATCTTCATCAGCTTGAACGCCCACCGCAAATACGGCTATCAATACACTTGCTACCAGCGTTATGGCCAAAAATAGTAGTCTTTTCACAAATACCCTCCTCGAAATCTTTTTTTTCACTCGCGTTTGTGTACTCAATGGACTTATGGATGAAACTCAACCAATTCAACCTCCGGTGTAAATACAGGGGGACAGTAGTGAATGCGTGTAATATTGTTATCATCAATGTTGACAAAATAATGAACTAACACGTTTGTCTCATAGGATTTATCCCCGAAGTCGTTGCTTACCTTCATTTCACCAACATCATGGCAAAAGACTACTTCATCAGTGTTATGATTAAACAATGGCTCTCTGCACACTGCACCATCTACCATTGTCGAACCGGTTTCTTCTAGCAGTTCCTGACTATGGTTCTTCCAGTGTTTGTCAACAGTTAATTTCATATCGATATAGGATCTCATATATACAACTTCTTTTACTTTTAATTCCTGCGCTTGTGAAACTTCCCCTCTGACACCAACAATAAAAGGAACATAGTGTTGCGTAGGAGAGTATATGTGACTAGGGAAGTTGATTAGGTGAATGCGACATACCTTTGGTACGTCGGAATTAGTACTACATCCGACATAGCAAATGGAAGGAACGCTATGCTCATCCGATATGTCATCGCTTGTCAAATAGCCGTATATGGTAGCTTCTTCGCCTTCCTTGATTTCTATGGGGTCGAAAAATGATAGAATATTACATTCGTCTTCGTGACCAGTGTTGCAACCTATCAACGTAAAAAAGAACATGATAACAAATAAGATTATTGTGATACGAGGCACCATACTGTATTTGCTCCTCAACTTATTAAGAATCATAGAATTGGTTAACACACAGACACCCTTGCGTTTCCAAACTTGGTGCTCTCAGGTTCAATCAAGGCTTGTTCTACTTTAAATGTATATATTCTCATCACTACCTTTCCAAGTTGGAAACTACCGTTGAAATAAACAAACTGATACCTATTCGTAAATGCGACAAACTTAACGTTTCGTGTAGAGTAAAATATTTTATCAGAGCAAGTCAATAGGCCCTAGGGCCTAGAAGTTGTGGGCATTTTACCATTTCCCGACTTGAAAACCTTACTCAACATGGTAATATGTTGGTTTGCATACTACACGGTTGATAACGCTCGGGGTAATGGGCTTGAAGGGCAACGCCCTTTCATGTCCCCTTCACCCCGTTGGTCTCCGAAAGATCGGAGACCTTTAATTCATCTATATTTAAGAGGAAGGTAGCTCTTGACAAGGAGAGTCCTCATAGGTGTTAGGCGTAATAATCGCCCCGCTCCTCCCCCCGGTGAAAAAGTTTATGTTTGGTTCGGGCGTTCTTCGCCCGAACCAAACATAAACTCCACCTGTTATGGGGAAGTGTAACATACCAGGTTAACCGACAGGACAGCCCCGTCGTTATAACGCGCATTATTGAAACTAAAGTACTAGACCCTGCCACTCCTTAATCTTTCTTTTTCACTCTCGGTTCAGTACTCAATGAAGCTATGGATGAAACTCAACCAATTCAACCTCCGGTGTAAACACAGGTGGACAATAGTGAATGCGTGTAATATTGTTATCATCAATGTTGACAAAATAATGGACTACTAGGTTTGTCTCATAGGATTCAAACCCGAAGTCTTTGCTTACCTTTATTTCACCAACATTATGGCAAAAGACTACTTCATCAGTGTTATGATTAAACAATGGCTCTCTGCACCCTACACCATCTACCATTGTCGAACCGGTTTCTTCTAGCAGTTCCTGACTATGGTTCTTCCAGTGTTTGTCAACAGTTAATTTCATATCGATATAGGATCTCATATATACAACTTCTTTTACTTTTAATTCCTGCGCTTGTGAAACTTCCCCTCTGACACCAACAATAAACGGTGGAGGAACAGAGTGTTCTGGCGTAGGAGAGTATATGTGACTAGGGAAGTTGATTAGGTGTATGCGACGTACCTTTGGTACGTCGGAATTAGTACTACATCCGACATAGCAAATGGAAGGAACGCTATGCTCATCCGATATGTAATCGCTTGTCAAATAGCCGTATATGGTAGCTTCTTCGCCTTCCTTGATTTCTATGGGGTCGAAAAATGATAGAATATTACATTCGTCTTCGTGACCAGTGTTGCAACCTATCAAGGTAAAAAAGAACATGATAACAAATAGGATTATTGTGATACGAGGCACCATACTGTATTTGCTCCTCAAGTTATTAAGAACCATAAACCCCCTTTGGGCTTGGGAAACTGAGACAGGTGTGGAAGTGCGACAAACTTAACGTTTCGTGTAGAGTAAAGTATTTTATCAGAGCAAGTCAATAGGTCCTAGGGCCTAGAAGTTGTGGGCATTTTACCATTTCCCGACTTGAAAACCTTACTCAACATGGTAATATGTTGGTTCGCATACTACACGGTTAATAACGCTCGGGGCAATGGGCTTGAAGGGCAACGCCCTTTCATGTCCCCTTCACCCCGTTGTTAGGCGTAATAATTCGCCCCGCTCCTCCCCCCGGTGAAAAAGTTTATGTTTGGTTCGGGCGAAGAACGCCCGAACCAAACATAAACTCCACCTGTTATGGGGAGGTGTAACATACCAGGTTAACCGACAGGACAGGCCTGTCGTTATAACGCGCATTATTGAAACTAAGTACTAGACCCTGCGCAAATTTGCAGTATTATGTTAAACTCGTTCTATGCCCAGCCCCCGGAAAAGAAATAATACCAAATTATGCAAGTGAGCACTAGCTGTTTTTGGGTCATACCAAAGTGTACCAATACCCCGTTCTCTGGTAAAATGAATTTGACTGTTATAGCCATGTCCCTCGATTCAATATTCATTAAGGGTGCCCGGGAGCACAACCTCAAAAACATCGACCTCTCCATTCCTCGAGACAAGCTGGTTGTAATCACTGGAGTCTCAGGATCCGGTAAGAGCTCGCTGGCGTTCGATACGATCTACGCGGAAGGACAGCGGCGGTATGTGGAATCACTGTCGGCTTACGCCAGGCAATTCCTCGGACGGATGGAAAAGCCTGATGTAGATTACATTGAGGGACTCAGTCCGGCTATCTCGATAGACCAGAGGGGAACCAGCAGGAATCCCCGTTCCATAGTCGGAACAGTAACGGAGATATACGACTATCTTCGCCTGTTATTCGCCCGTGCGGGACATCCTCACTGCCCCGAATGCGGCCGGGAGATCACAAGACAGACAGTCCAGCAGATAGTGGATTCCATACTCGAACTGCCTGCCGGCAATCGTTTCATGGTAATGGCACCAGTGGTCAAAGCTCGCAAAGGTGAATACCAGTCAGTATTCGACAATCTCAGAAAGCAGGGGTTTGTTCGGGTTCGTGTTGATGGTGAGGTTCGTGACCTGTCGGATGAATTTGACCTGGATAAATACAAAAGGCATACCATCGAGGTAGTCGTTGACCGGCTGGTTTCCGGGGACTCTGATCAGGCTGGAAGGCTGGCGGATTCGGTGGAGACAGCGCTCAAGATCGCCGGCGGAGTCGTACTCATATCCATCCTGGAGGGCGAGGAATTCCTCTTCAGTGAGCATTTCGCCTGCCCGGTCTGTGGCATAAGCATAGATGAGATCGAACCCAGAACCTTCAGCTTTAACAGTCCGCACGGAGCCTGCCCCGAGTGCACCGGCATCGGTTATAAGCTGGAGATCGACCCTGACCTGGTTATTCCCAACAAGAACCTCTCGCTTGGGGCGGGAGCCATTATTCCATGGGCCAAATCAGGCGCAATGAGTCCCTGGTATGAGCATCAAATACAGGAGCTGGCCCGGGAATGCGGATTTTCAACCCGGATACCGGTTAAGGAACTGTCCGGTGAACAGCTTGACCTCATTCTCTACGGCGAAAGGGGCGATTATATAAAATATCGCAATCGTTACGGTCGAATAAGGGAGCATTTCAGCGGCTTCGAGGGGGTGATTCCCAATCTAAACCGAAGGTACCGGCAAACCGAGAGCGAATATGTCCGGGCCGAGATCGAGCATTATATGAGCGCCCACCCATGTGCCGCCTGCAAAGGACAGCGACTCAAGCCGGAAGCCTTGGCGGTTACCATAGGAGATAAGAATATATCGGAGGTAGCGGGGCTCTCCATAGCCAGAGCTCTTCAATGGATCGAGCTCCTCGATGGAGGAGGCAAGAAACATGCCAGGCCGATTCTGAGCGAGAGGGAACAGGCGATAGCCCGGCAAATCCTGAAGGAAATACGCTCAAGACTCGGCTTCCTGATGAACGTCGGCCTTGACTACCTGACGCTTGACCGTCCCTCAGGTTCGCTCTCGGGAGGCGAAGCGGAACGGATCAGGCTCGCCACTCAGATAGGCAGCGGGCTCATGGGTGTCCTTTACATTTGTGATGAACCGACAGTCGGACTTCATCCAGCCGATGGCTCTCGTCTGATAGGCACATTGAAGGATCTGCGTGATATCGGGAACACGATACTGATAGTAGAGCACGACGAGGCAATGATGCGCGCCGCCGACTGGATAATCGATCTGGGTCCCGGCGCGGGTGAACATGGAGGGAACCTGGTAGTTGACGGGCCGGTCGAGGCGATCGAGAAATGCCCCGAATCCATTACGGGACAGTACCTGAGCGGAACCAGGGAAATCACAGTGCCGAAATCCCGTCGCTCCGGTTCGGGGAAAGAATTAATAATCAAGGGAGCCCGGGAAAACAACCTTCAGAATATCGACGCGCGTATTCCTCTGGGCGCCTTCGTCTGTGTAACCGGGGTCTCGGGGAGCGGCAAAAGCACGCTTATCGACGATATTCTACACAAGCAACTGGCCCAGGTATTATATCGGGCAAAAGAGAAGCCGGGGGAGTGTGAAGAAATAACCGGCATCGAACAAATCGATAAAGTAGTGGGCATTGACCAGTCCCCCATCGGACGCACGCCCCGCTCAAATCCCACCACTTATACCGGCGCGTTTACTCCTATTAGAGAGTTATTTGCCAGCACACCTGAGGCACGGGCCAGGGGATACAAGCCCGGCAGGTTCTCTTTTAATGTCAAGGGAGGGCGGTGTGAAGCCTGCAGGGGCGATGGCTACATCAAGATTGAGATGCAATTCCTGCCGGACGTCACCGTCCCCTGTGAGGTCTGTGGAGGCAAGCGATATAACAGAGAGGCACTGGAGGTTCATTTCAAGGGCAAGAACATTGCCGATGTTCTGGAAATGAGCGTCGAAGAGGCATATGGTTTCTTCGAGCACTTCCCGGCCCTCAAATCCAAACTGGGGACATTGAAGGATGTCGGCCTGGGTTACATCCGTCTGGGGCAGCCGGCCACCACGCTCTCAGGTGGTGAGGCTCAAAGAGTAAAACTGGCTACCGAGCTTTCCAAACGGGCCACGGGAAAGACCATCTATATCCTGGATGAGCCGACAACCGGCCTTTCATTCCATGATGTAGCGGCTCTTTTACAGGTCCTGCAGCGGCTGGTTGACGCGGGTAATACCGTGGTCCTGATCGAGCACCACCTGGACCTGATAAAGTGCGCTGACTGGGTTATCGATCTTGGTCCGGGTGGGGGCGACCGCGGGGGGCGGGTGGTCGCCACAGGCACCCCGGAGGAGGTCGCCCGGGTCAAAGAATCGCTCACAGGGCAATATCTCTCACGAATGCTCGCCCCGGACAGGTCTTCGACCTCCGGTAAAGAATCCACAGATGAACTCCTCGAGGGATAGTTCCAATCCAACAGCCCGTTCCGGCGTCACCGGGAGCAAGAGCCGTAAATCGGGATGGATGATTATTGCCGCGGGCTTCCTGCTTACACTGATACTTTACGGCGCATACTACTCATTCGGAGTATTCCTGAAACCGATGCTCAACGACCTGGGATGGACGAGGGGCGCCACAACAGGAGCCGCTTCGCTGTATCTGGTTATCCATGGCGCATTCGCCATTTTCATGGGCCACCTGAGTGACAGATACGGGCCTCGCTGGGTGATCATAGGGGGCACGCTGCTCATTGCCCTGGGATATAGCCTTATTTCATTGATGACCTCGCTCTGGCACCTCTACATATTCCTGGGTATTCTTGTAGGCACAGGCATGGGTGCGGCTTATGTGCCACCACTGGCTACCGCGGCGAAATGGTTTAACGTGAGGCGAGGACTGGCATTGGGGGTGGTGGCGGCGGGGGTGGGGGTGGGCCAGATAGTACTTCCGCCATTATTGAAATACCTCATTGCCGAGGTGGGCTGGAGAGACGCGTTCGTAGTGCTTGGGGTGGCAACCGCTGGACTGGGAATCCCGGCGGCTTTGATGCTGCGAAATCCTCCAGACGCGGAAGGTGAAATCCGTCAGCCAGGCAGCCACGATACCGGAATGAATCAGCTAAACAGTTCAGCGATTGAGGCGCTCAAAACCCGTTCATTCTGGCTTTTACTGGGCGTCTTTACATCGCTGGTATTTGGCATAAACATCATCATGCAGCACCTGGTGGCGCACGTAGAAGACAATGGTTTCGACCCGGTACCGGCCGCGCTGGTTCTCACGCTTATCGGGATCAGCGGTATATTTGGCAGGATCATCAGTGGCGGGGCGGCGGATAGAATCGGGAGTAAGGCCATGACATCCATATGTATGATTCTGCAGATAGCCGTTTTCTACTCTCTGATTGTAACCGACGAACTATGGGCATTCTATACAGCCGGTATCTTTTACGGGATTGGCTACGGAGGCACATTGCCGCTCATCATCAAGATGAGCTCGGATTTCTTCGGCACATATTCCGGCGGAGCCATCTTCGGCGTTCTCCTTTTCGGGGCATCCATCGGAGGTGCCGTTGGGGTTCCGCTCGCCGGATATATATATGACAGCACCGGTGATTACGCCATAGCTTTTATTATAGCCGGATCGGTAATCGTACTGGGCTTTTTTATAAATATTATCTTACAACCGCCCGACGTGGGAAAAATCGAATCCGTTCGCTTCAACAGGGAATGATGATTTGTGCCTGAACCACTGTTAACAGCTTATAACCGAAAACAGGGTCTCAAACACAGAGACAATCTTCTTCCGGGTGAGTAACCACCTCGCAGGTTGATAAGGCGTATGACATACTGTCAAGGCCGATCCGGACCGCACCCATTTGCTGGTCCGTTGCCGCAAGGATGCCCGTCTCTGCTTTCCTGCCACGGTGGGGCTATGCCGGGTGGCGGGAGGGTAAAGTCGAACGACCGCTGTGTCCTCGGCCGCATGCCTCGAGGTGAAAAAGTGAGGTTGGGTGGGTAAAGGCTCCCCTTCAGGCAACGGAGAGTCGGCAATACATGGGGGGAGTGTCCGCAGAGTTCTTAGAAAAAAGAGCGCATTCGAGACGCCACATCCTCTGGAAGTGTCTCTATCACCCATTCATCTTGCAGCCTCTCAAGAGTACCCGTATCGCTGGTATATACGCCCTGAGGGAATGGCCGGGAGATGATTTTAGCGTTCAGGCAGTAATATTCCAGCCTTTTACCCGCGGGACCGGAAAAAGTGATAATATTGAAGC
>JAWOBX010000010.1:0-31737 GCA_046484125.1 Dehalococcoidia bacterium
GCTTTTTCCTCCCTCTTCCTCCGCTTCTTCTTCCTGGCCGTTACCGTTTTGCGGTACCGTACGCAATGTCCATAGCCACATGGCAGTTAGTCTGGCATCCTCCTCGAAACCTGAAGCATCCGCCCCCTCGAAGAGCATATCGAGCGCTTCGCGAGCCACTGCTCCCCACACATATTCAAGGTATTCTCTAAGTTCCACCCTCTCACCGCTGGTTTTCTCCACCGCTGAATAGCGGGAGAATACCTCCAGCGCCGGACCGAGGCAGGCGAAGATGGCATCAGCACCCATCACACCCTCGTGATACAAACGCGGCATCCATTGGTGGATACGTTTCGGAAGTTCATCCAGAACATCCCGCCAATCTCCAATGTAGGCTGTGATGAGCGAACCATCCGGGTTTTCCCTGGGCCGGCAGGCGATATGCACCGAAGAAGCAAGGGCGGCAGTACCCATAGCGTTCATACGTGAACCCATTTCAGTGTCTATAGGCCAGGAACCCGTTATCACCCACCCTGCGGCAATAATTGCCTGGAGCATTGCCTCCCATCCACTAGTAGATTTGTGAGCGAAAACAATAACACCCATCCCATTTGGTGCCAACACACGACGACCTTCTTCCATCGAGCTCACCATTTTGATTTCGAAGTATTGCTTAGTCTTGTGGGAGTATGGGCCTGGGAATCGCTTTGATAAATGCACAATTTCGTCCGATTTGTCCACTAAATCTTGTGAAAACAGCGATGGATATAAGTCCCCGATTGTCCGCTTCAACCATACGAAAAAGAAATCCGACAGGTCACCATATGCGATAGCATCGTAATATGGTGGATCGGTTACAAAAGCATGCGCAGAATCGTCAGGGAGTGGATGAGCTAGGGCAGAAGCTGGTTCAGCAATACCAGTCATGCCACTGGAGAATCTGTTTGATTGACAAACTTCCGCAACCCAATTGACTGCGCCCTGGAAGTGACCAGTTGATTCAGACCAAGGATTACCTTCAACAAAGTCCCATAACATCGGTAAAGCTTGACGTGAGAAAGTACCTTCTATCTTCTGGCCCGGGATGTTCCACCTGGATAAAGATGTTTGAGCATTAATCTGCCTATCGACAGCAAACGCCAAACATGTTTGCACTGCCAATCCAAGCCCTTCACCATCATTCCTGGCCACTCTTTCCCCTGCCTCTCGGACCAAACGCACAAGTGTGGTTAGTGCCAGGGCTTGGCGGGCTGTAAAAATATCTCCCCACGTTCGTGGTCCATACAGAACTGACGAACTTAGAGCACCAGCACTGGTTTCATCGGGGTAGATTTCATTTGGTATTAGGCTCAATTTTCCATTATGGGTATCCTTTTGTCGCTCAAGTTCCCCCCAGCGACATGTATAGCTTTCAGGTCCACTTCTGTAGGGAACCGGTAGAATCTGCCTTGCTCATCTGAATGGGTGGTCACTACGCAGAAAAGCCTGGCGTCATCAGCACCTCCCCGACGGGCTTTCAATTGCTCTCTCACCCTGGCAACCGGCGTGGTGTAACCGGTCACCGGGCAGGTCGCCGAGCCGCGGGCTACTGTCCCAGGCTCGACCTCGGATTCCTTCTTCGGTTCGAAGATTTCCAAGAGCGGCCGGCGCACGGTACGGGTTTTGCCGTCCGCATAGGTTACGTTGATGGTTTCCGTTTTCACTTTACCTGAGCTATCTCGAACCCAGCGGAGGGCCCGCTTGCGATTTTTGGTTTTAGCAAGCCATAGTGAGCGCATCAGAGGGACCTCAACCGGCGCTTCATCGCCGGGGGCCTCGGAGATGATGGTTCGCGCCCACAGGTAGGCAATGGGCGTCGCGCCATCCTGGTCTTTCGGGTAAAACTCAGCCAGTTCCTTTTCGGCTTCGCTCTTGATCCATTCGCCCCATTTACGGACCTCATCGGCCAGTTGCTGCCCATACCTGGGGATATACTCCAGTACTACTTTATTCAGCAGAACGGCCACCGGATTCAGATCGGAGGCAAAGGTATCGGCGCCGACGCGCAGCGCCTCCAGGGGGATCGAGCCCCCGCCCGCGAAGGGGTCTACCAGCATAGGCCGGGTACCAGGCTCGCCGCCAAGTGCTTCATGCGCTGCCTGAGTAAGCTGCCGCGCGGTGCGCAGGAACAGTTCGTTGGTGGAGGAATCCCAGTTGGCGAAGTCGGCGATGAAATCCAGCATAAGCTGCCGCAGGACGGAATAGGCGTTCGGGTTCTCCGGGCTGAAATCAGAATTCTCCTGGTTGACGGCGATTAACCTTCCTATGGTGTACTCGGAGAGAAGCTGGTCCCTTACCACCCGGTCTGCCATTGCTTCCCGGGCGAAAGCCGTCATTATCTCGAAAGCCCGGTCTCGGAAGTCAGGCGGGCAAAGCTCATCAGCGGGATCCAGCCATAACGAGGCGCATATAACCGCCCGGCAGGCGGCCAGGGGCCTGCGTGCCCACCATATGTGCAGCGTGGAAATATGCCCGTGACGGATGCTCTTCTCCCGTCGGGCATGTGCCGAGATACGCTTGATGGGCAGGTCGACTTCAATGAGCCGTTTTGGGTATGTGTTTTGTGCCATTTACACTATCCCCTTGCTCTTTGGCACATATACGCGCTTAGGGTCTTGTGGGCCAGTGCCAATCTCGGCCAGAACGCCTTCAATCACCAGCTTCCGTAACCGGGTTCGGGCCGTCCGGTCCGAAACATCCCACAACTGCGCTGCTCCCCGCGTGGATATCTCGTGATGCTCCAGTAAATATTGCTCCAGTTGCTTGCGCCACTCCGGTATCTTTGTTGGCACCGCTGGCCGACGTGCGAACAGCGTCACACGAAAAGTGGTCCCGATCTCCTCAAAGTTTGGAGCCTCAAATCCGGCATCTGTGCACGCGGCAATCATCCTGCCCATCCCCGAACCCCATTGCTCTATCAACCCCAGTTCACGAAAAACTCGCCCGATAACCCTGTTTCGCAATTTGGAAACACCTGAAAGCGCCGCCTCCAGCGTCAGGCCGAAAGGTAACATTCCGGGGCTGGTAATTTCCAGCCGGTCATCAAAAATTCCTATGCGGATGTTCATTCCGAGCAGCGAGTAGTCGGCATGGACTACGGCATTTATAACCGCTTCCCTTACTGCGGCGGGAGGGTATTGAGGAATTTCCTCTCTTCGCACTCTACCTATCTGGGCTGCACGGAGCGTATGTCGTTCGATGAATTCGACAGTGCTTTCGATCGCGCGGGGAAGGTATTCATCAATATCTGTCTGATCGAGGAACTGCTCAGTAGTCGTGCCTCTAAAACGGGCGCAGCGAATTATGGCATCAGGAAAAACGGTATTTCGTTGCTTCCCGAATAGCAGAACAGCGCCTCTGGATGGGAATTCCCTGTTATTGTGAGGCACCAGCAAACCGAGTGACTTACGCTTTGAAGTGCCAAGTTTACGGGAAACTTGCGAGAAGAACTCGGAAGCAGCTCGGAAGTCAATATCTTCCGAGTTGACCTCGGTGCAGGGCTGCTCGTCATATAGAGTATTCACGGCAAGTCGTTGAATTCCGGCTATTATCTCAGGCCCTGCCAGCCGGTTCGTTGAGCCCAGCCGAATATATACACCATTTTCTGGCCCTTCGGAGCGAATATAATACGGTCCCACCAAATGTGGAACGTTGATGACAATGAGCTCCCGATCTCGCCATGAGACGATCTGGATATCCGGCACCAGAACCGGACTGATATTATCGGCGAAAGCATTGGCCAGTCGCTCCTCGTCGGCAAGGGGGTCTGTAAGGCCAACAACCTCATTGGTGTTGTCACGTACGCCGAGTACCAATGTTCCTCCGGAAGTGTTGGCAAATGCAACAACCGTGCGCAGGATGTTCTGCATTGAACGGCAATTTTCCTTGAACTCGAGGTATTTCCCCTCGTTCCTGGCCAATATGTCCTTGATCACCCGGCGTTTTCTCCCTGTAGAATTTCCTGGGCGCTCACATGATAGTGATCCACTTTGACTATTGGCTCCCATCCGAGGCGGGACGGGTCTTGAATGGTGTGAATTTCCGGAGTACTTGCACAGTTGAAAACAGTGTAGAGCCAGTAATCCTTTTTCAGTCGCTGGGCCGTCTTGAATTCGTTGTTGGAAAGAGCGACCTCCCCGATCCCGGCACGTCCTTTCACTTCGATGAACCGGACTTCGATAGCCGTCTGCGGGTCTTCCGGGTGAGGTTTACGGGAAATCAGGTCGAACCCCCGATTCTCTTCCTCGACACTCTGGACTCTCCAGCCCCTTGCCTCTTCGTACCGGATCGCTTCCTCTACTGCAATCCTCTCTGTTTCCGGGTCGCTCACCATTCGCTTACCGATAGGTGTCTGCCGCTCCGGGTGAGGTAATACCCAGGCAGTACCAAGATGCTTGATGTTGCTTATGGTGCACTCCCTTTCCTTTGCTATACCGGCCCGCCGTTGTTCCAGGCGGTGATTCAGTTCATCCAGCTTATCCTCCAGCATACGTATGCGCCCATCCAGTCCCTGGATGGTTGAGCCAGCTTCCTTCTGGCTTATCAGGTCGGCAAATTGAATCTGGGCACGGTCGATGATCGCGTTCAGGCTTATCTCCATATGCTCGGAAATGGTCTGTATCTCTTTCTCCCGGCGCTTTCGCTCATCCTCCAGGAGCGGCGTTAATGCCTGCTCATACAGGGTTGCTTCTACTGTTTCCTGTGATGGGAAAGAATGCCATTCAGGAGGATCGATGCCATCGGAAGCTGGTGATAAGTCCAGGAAAATAGTGGGCTGTCGCACGGTGATCATCCCATCCTCGGTTATCTCAGCTACGAACAGGCACTTATGCAGCGTGTTCCCCCGCCCGTCACGAATCTCCGCGGAGTAGAGTTGAAGTAGAGCGGGAGATTCCCGCCGAAGATCAAAGAATACAGCGCCACGCTCAAGGTCCTCCTGGACTTTATCAAGCACCAGTGCCCTCGTGCTCTCATAGAGCGGATGGCCGGGGGTTACCCACTCAAGGGTGGAATCTTTGGCGAGGTATTGTTTATCAAATATAATCTGTTTATATTCGCGACCCAATTTGCCAAATTTCGCCTCCAGCCTCTCTCCGTGGGGAATCAGCAGTCGCGGCACTCTACCGATTTTGTAAATATGTTCGGCGTTTTTAGGCGAACGAGGTGAGATGCCGGCCAGCTTACAGGCATTTATGAAGAAATCCTCAACAACCTCCGGAACCAGTCTTCTTTCCTTGGCCTCTTCCGACTTACCCACAATCGCTGTGAGATTCAATTCATGTTTTGCCAGCCCTTCCAAGGTGGATTTGGTTATCTGTTTTAATCTCTCGCTATCAACCTGTTCAACGATCCTATCCTTTATCACATCCTCGGTCAGGTTCCTGGCATACATATCTCGAAGCATTCTTTCCAGTTCATTGGTCGGAAATACATCGCCAAGCACGTTGAAGACTTTACCGGTACGATTCGGGTCCATGTCCTTTTCGATCTGGCTTATGCGGTCGAATAGTCTCTCCAGCACCCGGCCTTCCCGCGTATTGGTCGAGACGAAGTTCTGAATAAGGCAATCCTTCTCCTGGCCGTACCGATGGATTCGGCCCATCCGTTGTTCAAGGCGTACCGGATTCCAGGGGATATCGTAGTTGATCATGTACCAGCAGAATTGCAGGTTTATACCCTCCCCTGCCGCTTCTGTGGCCACCATAACCTGGCAGTTTTCCTTGAAGTCCCGTTCGGCGTAAATTCGCGTTCCCGGTGTATCGCGGTCACCTGTCTTCATCCCGCCATGAATCTGGGTGACGTTCAATCCCCATTCACAGAGCTTGCCTAAAGGTCGACCGTCACGGCCATCTCCTGCCAGGTAATCCAGAGTGTCCTTGTGTTCAGTGAAAACCAGCAGCTTCATCTTGGGATCGTCAAATATTCCGGTTTCGGTAATCACCTCCCGCAGCTTGGCGAGTTTTGATTCGATCTCCCGGGTCTCCAGCGTTTTGGCATGCTCGACCAGTTTGCCCAGCGCGATGATTTCTTCCCGGAGGTCTTCGGGGTTAATGGAGGCAACGATGCCCTCCAATTTATCGATGATTTCTTCCTGAGTCTCCTCGGGAAGTTCGTCGAAATCATCTGGTATCCGCTTGTTAATCAATTCCTGCCGATAGGCTTCCGGGTCTTCCAGGATTTTTTCCCGCTTGGCCTTCATCCGCTCCAGGGTTCGACGGACGGCATATATACTTGAGGCGAACCGACGTTGCAGCATTGCCATCGTGAAACCGAGGGCTCGGCCTTGAGTGGTTTCCGCCTGTGATGCCTTGATGGATTGATCCTCAACATAATTGGTCAGCCGGTCGTAGAAGTCGAGTTCATCATCATACAGGGGAAATGCCACGGTTTGCACGTTTCGTCTGGTGAACAGGCTTTTGGCCTTCCCCGTATCCGGATCGGGAAAGGTCACCAGCGCCTCTTTAATCCTTCTCAGGTAGAACGGGGCCTCCCGCTCCTTCATAGCCTTTTCCAGACTCTTGATATCTCCGTAAACATCTTTATCAAGCAGCCTGAGAAACAGACTGAAGTTATTCGGATCGCCTTTGTGAGGCGTCGCTGTCATCATGAGATAGTGGTCAGTTCTCTCCGATAGCTCTTCACCCAACTGGTAGGCCAGGGTCTTTTTATCTTCGCTGTATGCGCTCATCTTGTGGGCTTCATCAACTATTACCAGGTCCCAGTGAGTACGCATCAGGCTTTCTCGTGCATCCTCGATCCGGGAAACCCACGAAACGGAGGTTATTACCTGATCGATATCCTGCCATGGATTTGAACCGTAGCTGGCTCTCAGTCGCTCTCCTCTGACGATCTCAAAGTTCTCTCTGAATTTATCAGTGAGCTCACGCTTCCACTGAAAGCACAGGTTGGCGGGTGTGACTATGAGGATTCGCTGAATCAGGCCTCTCACTTTTAATTCTTTTACCAGCAACCCTGCCATAATAGTTTTACCGGCTCCCGGGTCATCAGCCAGTAAGAATCTGATTCGCGGGAGTTTAAGGAAATAATCGTAAACGGCTTCCAGTTGGTGTGGTAATGGATCGACCCTTGCTATGGACAAAGAGAAATAGGGGTCATATTCATAGGCAAGCCCCAACCTCATAGCTTCAACGCCCAATTGGAACCTGGCGGGGTCGCCGTCGAAAGGCTGTTTTTCCGGGCTAATGACAAGCTGAGCCAGTTGCTGGGTAGTTAGTACGGGGTCATAGAACTGATTGGTGTTTAGTCCTTTTCCAACCAGTTTAACCGATTCCCCTATCTCGGTGACAAGTATCACCTGAACGGGTTCGGGGAATATAGGCCCTCGAACAATCGTGTTAGGTTTGAGGTTGTCACTCAGCATTTGTATCACATTATAGGGCTTCGGTATTGAACTATCAATGGTTGACGAGGTTATAGAATGATTTAAAGGAGTAATGATAAGCTTTGTATTACCCAAGTTCTACAGTTTAGATTTTGGCTTAGCTTTGGAGGAAATCGGCTTTAGCTATGAATTTCAAATTTTGGAGTACAAATGTAGTGCCTAATTATGGTGGTTACGCAGCTTTACAAATGCGTTTGTCTGTGGTATTATCAGTAGTGGATAATCAGGAGGCAGGCGCATGTTCGTCCGGGCAAAAGGGAAAGAACCTTACCGATACCTTCAGATCGTGGAAAACCACCGCGAGGGAAAGCGTGTTGTCCAGCGGGTGCTGTGTACCCTGGGCAGGGAAAGCGACCTGATCGCCGAAGGCGGCACCGATTCCCTGTTACGGTCATTAGCCCGGTTCGGGGACCGGGTAAGGATAGCAGAGGATTATGAGAAGGGCAACCTGCAGGCGAAGGGAATGGAACAGATCGGGCCGGACCTGGCCTTTGGCCGTTTGTGGGAGAAGACCGGGATGGCCGGGATAATCAACGGGCTCCTTAAAGAACGGCGTTTCGAGTTCCCGGTAGAGCGAGCCATCTACCTGAGCGTGTTGCACCGGCTGTTGGAGTCGGGATCGGACCGGGCCTGTCAGCGATGGAAGGAGGACCTGATGGTGCCGGGGGCTGAAGGGCTGGAACTGCATCATCTGTACCGGGCGATGCGCTGGCTGGGGGATAACCGGGAGCAGGTGGAAGAGGGGCTTTTCCATGCGGGGAGGGATCTGTTCAGCGAGTTCACCCTGGCCTTCTTTGATACCACCAGCCTTTACTTTGAGGGACAGGGTGGGCAGAGCCTGGGAAAGAGAGGGCACAGCAAGGATCACCGGCCTGATCTGATGCAGATGGTGGTGGGAGCGGTACTGGATCAGAATGGCCGGCCGGTGAGCGCGCCCATGTGGCCGGGGAACCAGGCGGATGCGAAATCTCTCCTGCCGGTGGTGGAACGGATGAAGCAGCGCTTTGGGCTGAAACGGGTATGCTGGGTAGCGGACCGGGGGATGGTCAGCGGCAGCACCATAGATAAACTGGAAGCAGAAGGGATGGAGTACATCCTGGGCGCCCGGATGCGGCGGCAGAAGGAGGTCAGGGAAGCGGTCCTGAGCCGTGCCGGACGATACCGGGAGATTGAAGAGAACCTGCGGGTAAAGGAAGTATGGATAGAGGGGCGCCGTTATGTGGTCTGTTACAACCCGGAGGAGGCAAAGAAGGATGCCGCCGATCGGGAGGCGATTATCAAGAGCCTGGAGGATAAGCTGAGGGAAGCGCCGGGGAGCCTGGTAGGCAACCGGGGATACCGCCGTTTCCTTAAGGTAAGCAAGGGATCGGTAAAACTGGACCCGAAGAAGATAGAGGCGGATGCTCGTTTCGACGGGAAGTTCGTCTTACGGACCAACTCCTCCCTGCCTGCCGGGGAGATCGCCACCCAGTATAAACGGCTCCTGATGGTGGAGCAGTTCTTCCGGGCCTCCAAATCGATGCTCCATACCCGGCCGGTGTTCCACCAGTGGGATGCCACCATCCAGGGGCATGTATTCTGTTCCTTCCTGGCGCTGGTGCTCTTCCATGAGTTGAAGCGACGGTTGAGGGAGAAGGGGTGGAAACTGGAGTGGAATGACATCCGGAGGGATTTGAAATCACTCTCAGAGGTAGCGGTGGACCAGGGGAAGGACTCATACCTGTTACGAACCCCTGTTCGGGGAGTGGCCGGCAAGGTGCTCCAGGCTGTCGGCGTGGCCATCCCGCCATCGGTACGGCAGGTAGCCTAGCAGAAGTTATCCTGGGACAGTGTTAAACAGGGGCATTTGTGGTGCCAAAGATTTCAAAACCCCCAAAATTAGCTTCGATTTTTGGAAAAACTGTAGAAGTTGGGCTTGAGGAACCTCTTCAATACGAGGTGACTTCGGGGGACTGGGGGTGTCCCCCAGCTTTATGAGTCCCCCAAGACTGGGGAATTTAAGGGGTTGATCAGTGTTATCTTGAGTGAATCGACGAAAACAGCATTGCGGAACACTTGTACAGAAGCGTTAGGGACTCACACCAGCATAGCAACCGGTCCCATTTATACCTCCAGGCCCGCACCACCGAGAATTTTCTTTCCGGTATGATAAACTCCTGCCCCCTATCCCCTCACCCATTCTCCCTTTCCGTATGTGGATCTCTCCAGATGACGGCCACTTCCGCTATCAGCAGTGTAATATAATTCAGCTCCAATGAAGAGCGCCGGATCAATCGCCTCCAGATTCAGGTGCCCCGCGGCCGTAAAGGCTCCATCATCATAATGGGCGGCAACAACCTCACCCACGAACCATTCGTGATCTCCCAGCGTGTGACTGGAGAACAGCCTGCATTCGTATGCCGCATAAGCATCCTTGAGTACAGGCACATCCGTTTTGAGTGGTTGCTCCTTCTCCAGTTTGAAACGTTCGAATTTATCGACATCCCTTCCCGGACACCCTCCGGTCCCGGCAATTATCTCAGCCTTTTCCAGCGACAGGAAGTTTATGCCGAATTCTTTCGCTTCCAGGATCAGCTCGTAGGTATATCGCCTGGGGGAAATCGAAACCCCTATGAGCGGCGGATTAGCCGAGATTGAGCTGTGCCAGGCTACAGCCATGGCATTGTCTCTGCCGCGCGCACGGCAGGTAACCACACAGGCAACCCTCGGGTAATGGTGATGGAATCCCGCCGGTCCTTCAACCTGCTTTTTTTTCATTTTTCACACCTCCTCGTTTACTTCCGCCATCCGGCGGATGATTTCCGGAATGCAATAGGCGGCTATGTCTCTTCGACTTCCACCACACAGGATGGTCACCAGCCTCCGCCCACACACCCGATCCGCCACCCCTTTTACAATTGACGCCATACGAGCATGGCAGTCAGGTGAAAGCCCCCGGTCGCCATAGTCTCCACGGGTGGTATCATACCCGAATTCCCATAATACCATCTCCGGAACAAAAGCCTCCACCCTGGGAACAAATTCCGTTTCGAGCTGCTGCAAATATAAATCATCCGTAGTACGAAAAGGAACCTTTATATCAACGTTTGTGCCCGAATCGGTTGAACAGTCGCAAAGGCAGACATGTAATACATCATCGTCACAGGCGAATATATCACGAGTTCCGTCACCGTGATGGGAATCCGTATCAAGAATGGCAAACCGCCTCATCCCGAATCTGTCTCGCAGATTCTGAATCGCCAGGGCCGCGCCATTAAGATGGCATCCGCCACCGAAGTAGTCACGGCCGGCGTGATGATCGCCCGTTCCGGTGAAGACGAATGCGTTGTCGATTTCCCTCCTGCGTATCAACTCAGATGCCATCACAGTACCGCCAGTGGAATACAGAGCGGCCTCATATACACTGTCGCGCCTGACCTCATCTATCATGCGCTCCGAATGAACCTTGAGGAGAAGTTCTCTCGGAGTGGGGTCAATCTCATAGTACGCCTCATAGTACGAGACATTCGGTTGACTCAGCAGGCTTCCTAAAGCGCCGGGGAAATCCCGCAGCCGCTGGCCTGCCGTGGGCAGGAAGAAGATGCCTGTCCTCTTTGCCATATCCTGTGTAGCGCCCCGGTAGAAAAATAACTTTGAACTATTCAGCACCCTGTAACATCGCTTATTACGCTGAACTCGTAATTAGGAGCCGGCGCGATTGGCGATTATCCAACGCCCCCTTCGGCTATCCGCCTGTTCCCCCTCTTTCCAAAAGAGGGGGATAAAAGTTGAGTTCGCGATACTGATGAACAAACCGAGCTACATATTTTCAAGTGAAGTAATGAGGTGAAAGTAGCATTGCTTCAACATTTGTATAGAAGCGTCAGGGACTTACACTAGCGCTTGCGCTCCTGCCTTTTACGTATAGCGTCGCGGTAAATCTGCGCCAGGCGCTTGCCGTGCTGCTGTATCTTGCGGCGCCTCTTCAGGCGGCGCTCCTCCCGCCGCTCCTGCCTGGTTTTCCCTTCCTCAGCCATACCGGCCTCCATCAAGGCACTGATTTCCCGATTACTCCATCGGTACGAAACCGCTCGATCTCCGCCTCAGAATAGCCCCCTATATTGCTTAACACTTCCTCATTGTGAGCTCCGAGGCGGGGTGCCGTATCAATGGTACCGGCCCAGCTCCTGCTGAAATGAACAGGGTAACCGGGTATCATGGTCTCTCCTCTCTCCGGATGATCTATATTCCTTATATACCCGTTTGCCAGTATCTGCGGATCGTACTTCAACTCCGATGGCCTGTTGACCTCGCAGCAGACGATATCATTTTCCTTTAAAATTCGCAACCATTCATCCCGCGTTCTGCCGGCGAAGACTTCATCAAGTATATTGACCAGTACCGAGGCGTTCTGAAGCCTGTGTTCGTCACTGTCGAACCTGGGGTCATCAGCCAGTTCCGGGTGCCCGAGCAATCCGCAGAAGAGCGCCCACTGTTGCTGCCGCTTGTGGGCCGGAACCGTGATGATGAGCCATTTATCATCGGCGCACCTGTAGTAGTTGCGCGTCGGATGCTCCTTTGTACGTACGTGCCTCGGAATCTCCATATCCCCAACCAGGGCAGTAAAAGCATTGATGTAATGCAGGAAAAGTCCGGTACCAAGCACTGAGACGTGCACTTCCTGACCGATTCCATGCCTCTCTCGCATGAAAAGCGCGGTCAGTATCTGGTGACTGGCCATTATCGCCGTAGCCTGATCCAGTATTCCGAATTGTGAAACAAGCGGAGGCATGCCCTCTTCCCCCACCGTCCACATCAGTCCGGAGCGGCCCTGCCCCTGATAGTCGAATCCGCCGCGATCGCTGTCAGGTCCTTCGGGCCCGTAAGCGGAAACCCAGGCGTATATGATACCGGGATTATGCTCGGAAATAGCCTGATAATCCATATTCAGGCTCTCGACTATCTTGCGCCGAAAATTGGTAAGAAATACATCCGAGCCGGCAGCGAGCCTGTATACTATCTCCCTGCCTTCTGCTTTGTCGAGATCAACGGTTATGCTCTTCTTGCTGCGGTTGGCGCATTCATTCCACAAGCTTTCCCCATTAGCAAGGCGAAACGAGGTTCTATTTACCAGAAAGGCCCCCCTTGAGGGATCGCCGCCATCCGGTCTTTCGATCTTTATTACTTCCGCCCCCAGATCACCAAGAATCGCCGTCCCTCCCGGTCCGGCGTGGTATGCCCCCCACTCCAGCACCCTGATTCCCTCCAGTGGTCTCATTATTCGGCTCCCTCAAATTAAGGGCGAGTTCTAACACTCGCCCTTTTCCTGAATTTACGTCAGATGTTTAACGGTTAATTTTCCTTTGCCCACCCACCACCACCCTTTAGTTCCCCGGGGCCCGCGGCCCCGAAATCACGGCTTTTATCCTCTCGCCCCTCGGGGGAGAGAGTTAGAGTGAGGGGGTAATCACTTGTCTGCTGTTCTTTTTCGCCTCCGGCGCCCTTTGCCCGCCCGCCGGCCCTTATTTATCCGGGGGACACCCCCGGAAGCCCCCGGCAGGAAAGCTTTCCCGCGCCTTTTTTCCGTCATTGCGAGCGCAAGCGTGGCAATCTCTTCCGCCTTCGGCGGCCCTTATTTATCCGGGGGGCACCCCCGGAAACCCCGGCAGGATACACACCCCGGCCTGTCGGCCACCCCTCTCGTAGAGGGAAATTCCTGTGCCTCCTTCACCTGTCATACTGGGCGCCAGCGAAGTATCTCCTCGCCTGACCGGGAGATACTTCAGCCCCCGGTGGCTTCCTTCAGAATACAACTCTTTTGCGGTCATTTCCGACCCGGACGCCCTTGTTAATCTCGGGGGCTACGCCCCCCGAAACGCCTCGCTAAAAAAACCAATTGTCATTCCGGACCCCGATCCGGAATCCAGGCGAAGAAGGGTGGGGTGACATCTTCAATCCGCCTCTACACAGCCCCCCTGGATACTGAGTTTTCTCAGCATGACTATCGCAATTCTGTCATTCCCGACTCCCGACTAGCTACCCCTATACCTCTGAACGAACCTTCCCATCCGCTCCAGAGCCTCCTCTATATCCGGCAACGCGACCGCATAGCAGCAGCGCACATACCCCTCCCCACACTCACCGAACACCGAGCCCGGAACCACTACCACCCCTTCTTCCTTCAGAAGTTTTTCCACAAACTCATCGGAGGTAAGTCCGGTTGCCCCTACAGAGGGGAAGGCATAGAACGCCCCCTTCGGCATAAAACAATCAAGTCCTATCTGGTTCAGCCCATCGACTATAACGTGCCTGCGACGATCGTAGTCGGCAACCATTCGCCGGACCGCCTCCTCCCCATTCCTGAGAGCCTCGATCGCGGCCATCTGCCCCATGATCGGCGCGCACATCATCACGTATTGATGCACCTTCATCATGGCCTCGATTATCTCAGCCGGAGCGGCGGCGTAGCCTATCCGCCAGCCGGTCATGGCATACGCCTTGGAAAACCCGTTTACCAGTATAGTCCGCTCCCTCATTCCGGGGAGGGCAGCCAGGCAGGTATTTGGTCCGTCGTAGACAAGTCGATCATAAATATCATCGGAAATAACCATCAAATCATGGTTTGCGGCTGTTTCAGCGATTCCCTCCAGTTCCGCTCTATCCAGAACAGTGCCCGTTGGATTATTGGGATATCCCAGCAGGAGTACTCTGCTATCCACCGTTATCCTTTCCTCAATATCCCCCGGCCTCATTTTAAACTCGTTCCCCATTTCAGTCGGTACAGGTACAACCCTTCCTCCTGACAGAACGGCATACGGCATATAGGCCACATAACTGGGGTCTGCAATGATGACCTCACAGCCGGGGTCGAGAGTGGCTCTCATTGCCAGATCAAGCGCCTCGCTCGAACCAGAGGTAACCAGTATCTCGGTTTCCGGATCGTACTCTATTCCGTGGCGTTCCATTATATTTTTTGCGATCTCCTGCCTTAGTTCGATCAGTCCGTAATTAGAGGTATACATTGTAAACCCCTTCTCAACGGCGTAAATCCCGGCCTCAGAGATATGCCACGGCGTTACGAAATCCGGTTCCCCCACGCCGAGAGAGATCACATCCTCCATCGAGTTCATCAAATCGAAATACTTCCTTATTCCCGACGCGGGAATAGCCTGGACTCGCTGGGATATTGGATCGCGACCGGCCTTTTTCATCGTTCCTTTTATCACTCCTGGGAAATATCATACCTGATATTGCGGGGCTTATCCAGAGAAGCGACTTCACCTGAAACAGTGATAGTATCGATTTATATCCCGTTATTCAGCTCAAGCCGCTGTAAACCAGCCATGCGCTGCCCTTTCAGGCAGCATTGACACAACCTTCCACGAATGATAGGATAATTGTTGAAATAATTGCAATTAGTTGCAACAGCATCTGGTTGTGTTAAACACAGCTATTACCCTGTAAAAGGGGGCGGACCATGGGAAATTATCGGTTGGACGTAACTGTAAAAACCCCCTGTCACCTTAAATGAATGAGAGAAAATTAAGAAACGGAGGCATAAAACATGGCAAATTACCCAACAGGTGATCCCAGAGCTCAAATTAAGGCAGCTATCGATGCCGGCGACTTGAAATGGCTTCTCGAAAAAGCCGGTGAACTCCACGGCCATTACTGCCCCGGCCTCGCGTATGGAATTAGGTCCGGATATAAGGCTGTGACCGAACTTGGGGCTCACTCAACCGGCATGGAGGAAGTGGTAGCCATAGTGGAGAGCAATAACTGTTTTGCGGACGGCATCCAGTTCGTCACGGGATGCAGCTTCGCCAACAACGCCCTGATCTTCAGAGACCTCGGCAAGACGGCGGTAACACTGGCCAGGAGAAGTGGAGAAGGGGTACGAGTTCTTGTTGATATGGATCGCCAGTCACTCCAGGAGCGAGAGCCGGAAGCCATGGCTCTCTTTCAGAAGGTGGTCGCGGAACGCAAAGGAAGCGAGGAAGACAGTGCCCACTTGCGCGAACTGTGGAGACAGGCCTCTTTCAATATGCTCAATGTTCCGGAGAACGAGTTACTCAAAGTGCAGAATGTCACCGTTGAACTCCCCTCATATGCCGGAATCTTCGCCAGCGTTACCTGTTCTAAATGCGGAGAAAGCGTCATGGAGCCGCGAATACGGATGAGAAACGGCCAGCCCGTCTGCCTGCCATGTTCGGGCCAGGAATACTACCAGCTTGATGGTAATGGTATAAGGGTAATCTGTACTTGATGGAAATATCCGGACAATCGATACAAAGGGAGAAAATCGAACATGAAACACATCCTGACCTGCATGGCAGCGGCATTGATTATCTGCTTACTGACGTCCGGTACGGTGCTGGTCGCTGGTTGCGGCGGCGAGGAGGAGAACACCGACCAGCCCACAACTTCGACTGCAGAAACTGCTGGAGAACCAGTCTCTATCTCCACCTATACCATCGGTGACACCACCGGTGACTGGGGCTACCCCTCGCCATACCTGCGCTATTCCAGGGGCCCCGGATATATCCGAATGAGCTTCATCTTCGATACGCTCATCTGGAAGGACGAAAGCGGTTTTATCCCGGCTCTGGCGGAACAGTGGACCTATAACGAAAAGGATAATGCTTACACCTTCATACTGCAGCAAAACGCGAAATGGCACGATGGCGAGCCAGTCACTGCTGAGGATGTCGCCTTTACTGTAGATTATGTCAAGAGCCATCCCGATCCCTTCGTCACCCTGGTCGGCCCCAGCGGAGTGAGCCGCGCCGAGGTGATCGATCAGCAAACGGTGAAGCTATATCTGGAATCGGAGTACGCCCCCTTCCTGTATGAGATCGCCGGTACAATGGCCATCCTGCCCGGACATATCTGGGAAAACGTCGAAGACCCCTTGACATTCGACGGACCGGAGGCTGTCATCGGGAGCGGTCCCTATAAGCTTACGGATTACAACAAAGCCCAGGGAAACTATCTATACGAAGCATTCGAGGACTATTACCAGGGTAAACCAATAGTAGACAGGCTGATATTCGTCAAAACAAGCGAAGAGACCGTCTCCGCAGCCCTGGCGCAGGGGAAGGTAAACGCGGCCGATATTCAGCCTGAGCTGGTCGACACGATGCAGTCAAAAGGATTCACCATTGTGGAAGCGCCATATGGCTGGAACGCCAAGATGACTATAAACCACAAGAAGGAACCACTGAATCAGAAGGAGTTCCGGCAGGCAATAGCCTATGCCATTGACAGGCAGGAGCTGGTGAATGTCACCCAGCGAGGTCATGGAATACCGGGCAGCCCTGGATTGCTCCCTCCAGATAACAGGTGGTACAATCCCGCTATCAATCAATATGACTGCAATCCGCAAAAAGCTCAGCGGCTATTTGAGGACCTTGGCTACACACTAAACAAAGACGGTTACTTTACCAGGAATGGCAAAATCCTGGAACTAGAATTGATTACCCAGACTGCCCACGGATTCAAGGAGGTCGGGCAGTTCATCAAGAAAGCGCTTGAGAATATCGGCATCAGGATCAACTTCAAGATCATGGAAGGTAAAAGTTTAGATGCAAAGGTGGAGGCCTGGGATTTCGACCTTTCTATTTATGGCCATGGCGGGCTGTATGAGCCGTCGATCCTGCCGAAGGTCATCACCGGTCCGGGATTCAACAGCGCCAGGTATACCGAGAATGAGGAGTTGAACCAGCTCCTGGAGGAACAGCTACACGAGATGGACCAGGATGCCAGGCTGGAGATGGTCAGAGAGGCACAGGCGATATATGCCGAGGAAATGCCGGCCATCACATTGTACCACCCGGACTGGTACTGGGCTCATGACGGTTTAGTAAACTGGTTCTACACCGATGGTGGCGTCGCCTCCGGTGTTCCCATACCTTTGAACAAGATGGCGCTTTTGAGTGAGTAGTGCTTTATCGCATTTGAAGCATCATTCCGGCCTGAGTTACCAGTCCAGAGGGGTTGCGGGAGGCTTAAGGTTGCCAGATTGAGCCCCCATCCTGAATTCCGGCTCGGTGGCCGGAATGACACTTCAGGTGTTACGTGATTTACGGGAAGGTGGAGCAATGTCAGAAATTGTACTAAAGCCAGTCGGATTCGTTCGTAATTCCATCACCGAAGGGGCTCACCCAGCAGGCCGGCCGCCAGCGGAGGAGGATAGCCCCGAGAAGCATGCACTCTGGCGCGAGCGCATCCGGCAAAGCAGAGAGGCGCGGAAATCCATCTCGGAACTGGTGATAGATGAGAGCCTCGCCGAACTCCTCGACGGTGTCGAGGAGTTCTCTCATTTGTTGGTACTCTACTGGGCCAACCGCATCCCGGAGGAGCGGCGAACCACGCTCAAGGTCCATCCGATGGGCCGAAAGGATCTGCCATTGATGGGCATCTTCGCAACGCGCAGCCCGGTCCGGCCCAATCCCGTACTGGCAACCAGGGTCCGGCTGCTTGAACGCCAGGGCAACATCCTGAAGGTACAGGGTCTTGAAGCGATTGACGGTAGCCCGATCATGGACATCAAACCGCAGGTCCACGATCAGTACGAGGATGATGAACGCAGAATGCCTGACTGGATGCGCGAGATTCATCAGGCACTCGACGAGGAAGAGACAGATGAATGAGATGATCCTGAAACCGGTTGGCGTGGTCCGAAGTGACATCAAGGAACCCAGTTTGCGTGCCCGCTCCGGCGATCTGAACTGGGAAAGCGAAGACCAACAATCTTCACACTCGACAGCAAACGTATCTGAAATCGTTATCGATCCCCAATATACCGGCATTCTCGACGGGATTGAGGATTTCTCTCATTTGCTGGTCCTTTACTGGGCGCACAAGGTCGATACAGAAGGACGCAAACTTACCAAAGTGCATCCGATGGGAAGGAAGGATTTGCCGCTGGTGGGCATTTACTCCACCTGCAGCCCGGCCCGGCCAAATCCAGTACTGGCCATTGCCGTCCGGTCGCTGGAGCGAGATGGGTACACGCTCAGAGTTGAGGGGCTCGATGCCATCGACGGCAGCCCTGTACTGGATATTAAACCCTATCTTCCTTTCTATTATTCCGTCCCGGAGGCGAAACTTTCAGGCTGGATGAATCAAATAATCGAAGAGATGGGAGGCTAACGGGATTTCACCCTCACCATGACCCTCTCCCTCAAGGGAGAAGTAATCCTCTCGCCCCTTCGGGGAGAGAGTTAGAGAGAGGGGGAAATAACGCTCGATAGCCTATGTTCACCAAACATAACCTGATCACCTACGCGGTAGCGCTGGTGATAATTCTGATCCTGAATTTCTTCCTGCCCCGGCTCATGCCGGGCGACCCGCTCATGGCCATATTCGGTGATGAGGCGCTCGTTCAGATGAGTCCGCAGCTTCAGGAAAACCTTACTGAGCGCTTCGCGCTGGATCAGTCCCTGGGAGGCCAGTTCGTTTCCTACTGGGCTGCCCTTTTTCACGGGGACCTGGGGTATTCTTACTATTACAACGCTCCCGTGGCGGAGGTTATCTTCGGCCGTCTGCACTGGACGCTGCTGCTCGGCGGCCTGGCTCTTGTTCTTTCCACGCTACTGGGAATCATACTGGGGATCGAGTCCGGGTGGCGGAGGGGAGGTAAAACCGATGGCAGCCTGCTTACAGGCATGGTCACTCTGAGCGGCTTCCCTGACTTCTGGCTGGGAATACTCCTGCTGCTCCTCTTCGGGGTACACCTTCAGCTTCTGCCTCTCTACGGTGCCGAGGATGCTTATTCCGGGCTGGACGGTTTCGACCGGATACTCGATATAGGCAAACACCTGATACTACCCCTCACAACCCTAACCCTGGCCCGGCTGACAGGCGGGTACCTGTTGACCAGAAACACAATGGTGGGCGTACTCAAAGAACCCTATATACTGCTGGCCCGGGCGAAGGGCCTGTCTCCCCACGCCATTAAGTACCGCCACGCAGGGAGAAATTCCATGCTTCCGGTAATGACCCGAACCGGCATCTGGACCGGCCGGATGGTCACCGGCGTACTCTTCGTTGAGATCGTATTTGCCTATCCAGGCATCGGCTATCTTACTTACGAAGCTCTCACCTTCAGAGACTATCCCGTACTCCAGGGAATACTATTGATCACAGCCATCTTTGTACTCCTGGCAAATTTCATAGTCGACCTCCTTTATCCCAGGATAGACCCGAGGATTAGCTATGCACGTTGATCTCAAGAGAGAGGTAGTCCGCAGCAGGAGCGGCCAGATTGGCATTGCTTTGCTGTTGATCGTGATATTCATGGCGATTTTCGCGCCGCTACTGGCTACCGAAGACCCGCTGCAACAGACGGTGAATTCCTTTAAAAATCCCTCATGGGAACACCCCCTGGGCACCAATCATACCGGTCAGGATATATGGAGCCAGCTTGTCTACGGGGCGCGCACATCGCTGATGGTAGGACTCCTGGTAGCGGCGCTTTCCACCTTTCTGGCCGCCATCATCGGCGCGTCGGCCGCACTGATAGGAGGTATATACGAACGTCTGGTTATGAGACTCGTGGACGCGTTCATCGTGATACCGATGATTATCCTGCTGATCCTGCTTTCAGTGTATGTCGACCCTAACCTCGGCAGCGGAGCGCTTACCGGCATCGAGGTAGTAATCAGCATAGTAGTGGCGGGAATATCCCTGTACATGGTGCGTACTATGGGATGGGTGGGACTTCTCGTCATCGCGCCGGTAATCGCTCTGGTCATTGTATCACGCGATCTCTTATCCAGTACCGGTGGACTCATCCTGATCCTTTCTCTGCTAAGCTGGCAGGGGGGCGCTCGCATAGTGCGCGCGCAGACGCTCTCTCTCAAGGAAAAAGCCCATATCTCCGCGGCAAGAGGATTCGGCGCAGGAACCTGGTACATTATGCGCCGGCACATCATTCCGGACCTCGGCCCGATACTGGTGGCCGACTTTGTCTTCTGCGTACGGCGAGCCGTATTCCTCCAGGCGGGTTTGGCATTCATCGGCATAGGTGACCCCAATGTGGTAAGCTGGGGTAGCATGATCAGCGACGCGCGCGACTGGATATTCATGGATGTCTGGCAGTGGTGGCTGGTTCCGGCAGGGGCGGCACTTTCGGCAACGATTGTGGCCATAACCCTTATCGGCCATTCACTGGAACCGGCACTCGACCCCAGACTTAGAGGTGAGATCGGTGCTCAAAATTGAAGACTTGAAGGTCAGATATGACGGCGAACCCGTTCTTCGGGGGATCAACCTCGAGGTGGCCGACGGCGAATGCCTGGCCATCATAGGAGAATCAGGCGCTGGCAAGACTACGCTTGGCTTGACCATTATGGGCCTGGTCAACGGTAACCCCGGCGGCAGGGTTTTTCTGGATGATACGGATGTGCTCTCGCTCGATGAAGACCAGATGCGTAAACTGCGATGGAACCGCGTATCGATGGCATTTCAAAGCGCTCGAAATCAGCTCAATCCAACCCACAGGATAATAGACCAGGTCGCTGAACCTATGATCGCGCATGGATTTCAAGGGAAATCCGAGGCCAGAGAAAGGGCCGCGGAGATACTCCGGAAGACAGGATTGCCGGCGAACAAGTCATCCCACTATCCCCACCAGCTCAGCGGTGGTGAGCAGCAGCGGGTTCTCATCGCCATGGCCCTGGCCAATAATTCGCCGATGCTTATCCTGGACGAACCAATCTCATCTCTCGATGCCAGTTCGCGCAGCGAGATGCTCTCGTTTCTCAGGAAAGCCCTGGCCGGCCGCGCTGTAATGATAACAACACATGACCTGTCAACAGCTTCTCAACTCTCCTCCAGAGTGGCCACACTTTATGGAGGAAGGCTTGTCGAAGTTGGGCCCACAGATGAGGTCTTCTCGCAGCCCCGCCACCCCTACACCAGGGCCCTTCTTCGCTCTTATCCCAATATGACCACGGTAAAGGACCTGCAGGGGATAAAAGGACGTATGGACCGGCATGTGGTGGGATGCCCCTTCAATCCGCGCTGTACACAGGCGATTAATGTATGCCGGGAATCGATACCCCCACTGAGGGAATACGAGGGAAGACTGGTAGCCTGCCATCGCGGGGGGATAATCGCTGCCCTGTCAGCCACAGGGATGAGTAAATCGTTCGGCCAGCTCAAAGCCGTGGATGATGTAAGCCTGACTCTGGACCACGGTGAGACCCTCGCGCTTGTTGGTCAGAGCGGTTCGGGCAAAACCACCCTGGCACGGTTGATAACCGGCATACTTGAAGCGGAAAACGGGGAAGTCTTACTGGAAGAGCAGAAAGTCCACCAGCATAATAAGGATTTCCACAAGACGGTCCAGATGGTCTTCCAGGACCCCGGGGAGGCCTTGAGTCACAGACTCACCGTGCTGGAAGCGGTACGCGAGCCGCTGGAGGTGCAGGGGGTGGGGAACGGTGAAGAACGAGACAGGATGGTCAGAAAGATCATCGAAGAAGTGGAACTACCTGCGACCGAATCATTCCTCGACGAGTATCCCCACCATCTAAGTGGAGGCGAGCTGCAGCGAGTCAATATAGCACGCGCACTGGTGCTGAATCCCAAAGTGCTGATCGCCGATGAGCCGACGGCTTTTCTTGATTCCAGCGTCCAGGCCAAGATACTCAAACTGCTCCTGAACCTGCAGGAGAGCCGGGGACTTTCAATGCTCTTCATCACACACGATATCGCCGTCGCCCGTAAGATAAGCGACCGGATTGCTGTGATGCAGCAGGGCAGAATCGTAGAAAAAGGCCCGGCCAACCTGATCGTGATGAACCCCTCTCACCCATATACCCGAAGTCTGCTGGAGGCGGCTTCCGAGTTGCATTCGGGAATGGATACACCCCACCAGAAGCCGCCTTTTCTTTACTGAGCATTTTTCCTCGCCACTGACGTCATTACTACAAAGGAACTTGGAAAGGAGGACATTATGAGTTTCACCAGACTGATTACACTGCTTGTCATTCTGGCCCTTACAGCCTCAACAGTGGGAGGCTGTCTCTCCTCGGAACCGAAAGTTTCAGACGCCGATATCGAAAAGTACATAGCCACCGCTCCCAAAACCTTATATACAGGCGAGACAGCCGCGGTTTCATTTACACTGCTTGGGAGCGAAGGGCAGCTAACCAGAGACACCGTGGAAGTCAATTTAATCAGGGATGGCTACAGAATGTCATCAGGTGTAGCGGATATCCCGGGCACCGGTAAGGTGGAACTGGATATCCCCACCACCCTGGAAAACGGCATATATGAACTTCAAGTCAAAGGGTCGAACTTCGAGGATAAAGCGAGCGTGCGGGTCGAGAAAAGCGTGCTCGTCTTTGCCGAAACCGATAAGCCAATCTACAAACCGGGGCAAACCATGCACATCCGGGCCATCACCCTCAATGGCGACCTGCGTCCGCTGGAACAGGTGGTCAACATAGAGATCCTCGACGCCAAGGGCATCAAGATATTCCGCAAGGAGATCTCTACAGATGAATATGGCATGGCCAGCTTCGACTTCCCCATATCAAGCGAACCAAACCTGGGCACATGGAAGATCAATGCCTCCTCCGATGAATCGGAAACCCAGCTCGATGTACGGGTCGAGGAATATGTACTTCCCAAATACGAAGTCTCGGTGGAAACGCCCAAGGAATGGTACCTTGTCAAGGAACCTATCAAAGGCACCATTGACGCGGAATACAGCTTCGGCAAGCCGGTTAAAGGCGAGCTCAAAATCACCGCCACCCGTTACGTCGGGCAGTGGGAGGAATACGCCACTCTGAGCAAGACAATCGACGGTGAGACGGATTTCGAGATTCCCGCCGTCGGCTATGTAGCCGGAGTGCCGGAGGCGCGGGGGATGGGTAACGTGATCCTGGATATCACCGTGACCGAGCAATCAACCGGGTATAAAGAGAATACCTCGAGGATGTTCACTGTCGCCGAAAGCCCGGTGAGCATACAGCTTATCCCCGAGGGCAGCACCTTCAAGCCGGGGCTCCCCTTCCAGTTCCTCATAGTAACCGAGACGCCGGATAATCAGCCCGTCAACAGCGAGGTCGATCTGGATATCATTTACATTGACGATGAATTCGAAGAGATCGAGACCGTTGAGAAAACCATCAACACCCGGAACGGCATGCGAATGCTCACTCTGACTCCACCTGATAACGCTACCGCGTTGCAAGTAAACGCGTCCGCCGACGGGGCTTCGGCTTCAAAAGCCATCGAGGCGAGATATTCCCCGTCAGGTAATTTCATCCACGTAGAGCAGACCAGCGAGGGCACGACACCGGTCGGGCAGGAAGCGGAATTCATGGTGCATTCCACCGGCGAGGCAGCCAATTTCTACTACGAGGTCATCTCCCGCGGGAAGGTCGTCTTCTCAGCTTATACAAAAAGTAACGAAATTGCCTTCCAGGTAACGCCACAAATGGCTCCCTCAGCCAGGCTGCTGGTCTACCAGATACTGCCCAACAGCGAAGTAGCCGCCGATTACATTCCTTTCAGCGTGGAGGCCAGCTACCCCAACAACGTCAATGCCGGTTTTTCGACCGACCAGGCTGCTCCCGGCGATGAAGTCACCATCGATATAACCACGGATGGGCAATCAAGGGTGGGAATCGTGGCGGTCGACAGGTCGGTATTTATCCTGGCCGAGAATCGCCTGAATCTCCAGCAGGTCTTTGACGAGCTGGAGCGATTGTACATGGAACCGCGGGCGGAATTGCACGAGGTTTCATTTTACGGGGATATTATGGTGAGGGGAGCAAAGGAAACTTTCGAGGATGCGGGGATGGTGGTGATGAGCAATCAATCAGTCCCCGAGGGTAAAGAATACGATAATCCGACTCAGAGATGGATGGGGGAAATGGATGGAAGGGTAGTCCTGGCCGAAGACGCATCGGCCGGAAAGGCACCAGATCCCAACACTGCACCAACCCCACAGGAGGAACAGGGACTGGCAGAAGTGCAAAGAGTCAGGCAGTACTTCCCCGAGACATGGCTCTGGCAGGATGTCATCACCGATTCCAGCGGCAAGACCGCGATCAACGTTGAGGTGCCCGACACCATAACCACCTGGATGTTGAGGGCAGTGGCGGTTTCCAAAGATACCGGACTGGGAATCGACGAGGCCCAACTGGTAACCTTCCAGCCGTTCTTCTTAAAAATCGACCTTCCCTACTCCTCAATAAGGGGCGAGGAATTCCCGGTCGAGGTAGCCGTTTACAATTATCTGGATGAAACCCAGGAGGTCTTCGTCGAGATAGATGAGGCCGGCTGGTTTGACCTGAGGGATGACGATTCAAAATCCGTGGAGATCGGACCCAACGAGATCGGCGGGGTGAAGTTTAAGATAAGTCCGCGCGAAATAGGGACACAGGAGATAGAGATAACGGCGCGCAGCACCGAGGCCGCCGACGCCGCCATCAAAACGGTTATCGTTGAACCGGAAGGCGTCGCCCGGGAACAGGTAGAGAACCTGACCCTCTCGGATGGAAGCTCGCAAACGGTCAATACCGAGATTCCGCCATTCGCCGTTGATGATTCAGGAAGGGCCTATATCGCGGTTACCTCCAGCTTCCTTACCCAGACCATCGACGGACTCGAGGAATTACTGAAGATGCCCTTTGGCTGCGGCGAACAGAACATGATCGTCTTCGCTCCGGATGTTTTCATAACAAAATACCTCGAGGAGAGCGGGCAGCTCAAGCCGGAGATAATGGCCAAGGCGGAGAAATTGATGATCACCGGGTATCAGCGCCAGCTTACCTACAGGCACAATGATGGCAGCTTCTCAGCTTTCGGCGAGAGCGATGAGTCAGGCAGCCTGTGGCTCACCGCCTTCGTGCTCAAGAGCTTCGCCCAGGCAAAGGGACTGATGTATATCGATGAGTCTGTATTAGACGAGGCCGAGCAGTGGATCATTTCCCACCAGAACAACGATGGCTCTTTCGAGACCGTGGGATTCGTTCATCACCAGGAGATGCTGGGAGGACTGGAGGGCAGGGACGCCCTTACAGCCTATGTTGCCATCGCCCTGATGGAAGCCGGCGAACAGGTTTCTTCCAACCAGGCCGTTGACTACCTTGAAGGCCAGCTGGATGATATGAATGATGCTTATACTGTGGCCATTACGGCATATGCCCTGGAACTCGCCGACAGCGAACTGGCTGATGAGGCTTATGATAAGCTTATGGAACTGGCCGAAGAGGATGAAGACGGTCTTCACTGGGGTGACGCCACCGGCGTTGAACCGCTTGAAGAGGAAAGGCCCGGCTCCCGTCCCATGCCCCTGATACAGAGCGCGGTAGTCGAAACAACCGCCTACGCGACTCTAGCCCTGATCGAACACGGGGATGCCTTTAACGCCTCACGGGCGGCCAAGTGGCTGGTATCCCAGCGCAATGCCTCCGGGGGATACGGTTCTACGCAGGATACAGTGGTCGCTCTTCAGGCACTTACAACCTACTCATCGGATGCCCGCTCAAACGCCGACCTGGAGGTGAATATCACCGCCGGTGAAGAGGAGCATAAACTGACAATCAATGAGGAAAACTTCGACGTTCTCCAGAAAGTCCAGGTGCCCGTAAACACCCGGGTCACCATTGATGTTGAGGGTGAGGGGGAAGCCATCGCCCAGGCAGTGACCAGGTATAACGTACCCGAAGCGGAGAAGGTCGAACACCCGATACTGTCGGTCAACGTCGACTACGATGCCACCGAGGTAGAGGTAAACGATATAGTCGGGGTTTCGGCAGAGATTGAGTTCAACCCGCCGTTCGAGATGGAGGCGGGTATGGTGGTCGTGGATATCTCGATTCCAACCGGCTTCCAGCCCATCGCCGATACCCTTGAGCGGGTGGTCAATAACGATGACAACATGAAACGCTACGAAATAGCCGGACGGAAGGTGATCTTCTACGTTGAGAACATGTTCCCCGGAGATAAGGTGAACTTTTCCTTCGATGTACAGGCACGGTACCCGGTCAAGGCCAAAGGTACAACTTCCGAGGCCTATTCCTACTACAAACCCGAGTTAAGCGGGGAAAGTCTGAGCCGGGACATCACCGTAACGGAATAAACAAAGGAGACTGCAAATGAATACGCAGAGATTTATACGATCGAGGATAGCGGCTTCTGTTCTGGCCGGACTGGTAACCGCTTCGCTGCTCGCCGGATGCGGCGGTTCCGATACAACCTCTAAGCATGAGCCGTCTCCTTCAGAGCCGCCGGCTTCCACAGTAACGCCAGAGCCAACCGTACCAGCCAGCGGATTCGAGCTTGCCAGATCGGGTGTTCAGCGGGAAACCTCGCCGAACATACCTGAATCGGATTATGAGGAACTCGTCAGTGGCAATAACGCCTACGCGTTGGACCTGTACAAAGAACTTGAGGATGAATCCGATAACCTGTTCTTCTCACCTTTCAGCGTATCTGCCGCGCTGGCGATGACCTATGCCGGCGCCCGGGGCGAAACCGAGCGGCAAATGGCGGATACCCTGCGTTTCACGCTCCCCCAGCCCCGCCTCCACCCCGCTTTTAATAAACTCGAACGTTCGCTGACCGCGCAGTCCAGCGGGCCCGTACCGGAAGAAGGCGATGTCTTTACACTTAATATAGCCAACTCGCTATGGGGCCAGATTGGATACCCCTTCCTGGAGGAGTTCCTCGATGTCCTGGCCATGAACTATGGGGCCGGTATGAGGCTGGTTGATTTCGCCGACTCTCCCGAAGAGTCACGAACTACCATCAATGACTGGGTGAGCGATAAGACCGAGGAGCGAATCGAGGACCTTATACCTCAGGGCGCCATCACTGACCTCACAAGACTCGTGCTGGCCAACGCCATCTACTTCAACGCAAGCTGGATGTACCCGTTTCGTTCAGAACTCACGGAAGAGGCACAGTTCACGCTGAAGGATGGGACTACGGTGGATGTTCCCATGATGTCCATGCCCGATCCGGTCACCCTGCGCTATGGAACCGATGACAGTTACCAGGCTGTGCAGATGCCATACGTCGGCGGAAAGGCGGCCATGGCAATCATCGTACCGGAAAAGGGAAGCTTTAAAGAGGTAGAAGCCTCTCTGACATCTGATCGTATACGGTCTATCATGGAGAACATGGAGCAGAGGAAAGTGAATCTTAAGCTGCCCAAGTTCAGTTATGAACAGAGGATTTCCATGGCTGACACGCTCAAGCAGATGGGTATGCCTGACGCGTTCGAACCTGATGTGGCGGATTTGTCCGGTATGGATGGAACTGACCTCCTTTATATCTCGGACGTATTTCATAAAGCGTTTGTATCAGTTGATGAAAAGGGAACGGAGGCGGCAGCGGCCACGGCGGTGATAGTTGGGGTTGAGTCGGTCCCTATGACCGATGTAACGCTTACGGTGGACCGCCCCTTCATCTTCCTTATTCGCGATACCGAATCAGGTTCCATCCTGTTCATGGGACGGGTTCTCAATCCCGCTTCATAGACCCGGATATACGCGCGCATTCCAAGCGGGGTGGTTTCGATAGCCATCCCGCTTTCATATGCGCTCAAGTGGAATCGGATGCTACCTCTCATCACCAACCGTGTAATTCTATTGGAACCTCTTGAGGCAAGCTTATTGACTTATCACATGACCCAATGTATAATCGTTTGAGTCGTTACGGTTCCTAAACGCGCAATATTGATTAAGGAAGTGAACAATGAGCACAGATAGCATCAGGAAACTGGCCGAAATGAACAATAAGGGTGATTCCAAAGCGATGCTCAATATACTGGAATGCGCCATGTCTGAAGATGAAGCTCGATTCATCCTGGAACTGCCGGCACAGGTTGATGAGGTAGCGGCAAAACTGAACCTCACCGAGAAGGAAGCAAATGATAAGATTCTCGACCTGGCACGAAGGGGCCTTCTGGTTCTTTCCAGAAAAGGGTATCGCTATCCACGCGACCCGGGAACACTCCACGATAATATCCTCTCCAGTCTTCCACAGTACATCCCCGAAGGGATTGAAAAGCTCTGGATGAAACTGTATGAAGGCGAACAGTGGTGGCGTGAGATCGGCGAGACGCTGGCCAGTTACGGACTTCTGGTTCTCAGGGCGATCCCGGCCGAGAAATCCATCAGTCCCAATATAGAACTCCTGCCTCATGAGAGCATGACCAAGATTATTGAGGAAAACCACGATCTTATCAGTGTTCGCAATTGCTGCTGCCGCGTCGGGGCGAAAAAATGTCATAACCCTGTCGATGTCTGCATCCAGTTCAAACGAAGGGCCGAATACGATATCTACCGCTCCAGCGGCCGGAAAGTCTCGGCAGATGAAGCGGTATCCGTGGCGCTTAAGGCGGTAGGATCCGGACTGGTTCCCACTGTTACCAATGTTTCTGTGATGGATAATCTCGAGTTTATCTGCTTCTGCTGCGGCGATTGCTGCATGGTACTCGATCCCCTGCTCAGGTTACAGAAGGTCTTCGAGGTTGTCGCGCCCAGCCGATTCGAGGCGAAGATCAATCCGGAGAAGTGTAATGGCTGCCGTCACTGCGTGCCGCGCTGCCAGACAGGAGCGATAGATATGAAGCCTGTAGCCGGCGAGATGAAGGCGGTTATCGATCCGGATAAATGCACCGGCTGCGGGGTATGCGCGCTCTCATGCGTACCCGATGCCATCATAATGGAAGAGGTAAGGGGACCGGAATTCATACCGGAGACCATCGCCGGACCCTCGGCCATCATACATTGAGGTAAATCTATAACAGTCAGTGCCCTGGAAAATCGGGGGCGTCCCCCGATTTTAAAAATCGCTCGGAGCCGCGATATGTATATTGCCAGTGTACTGTCCCTAACGCTTCTCTACAAATCTCGAAGCAATGCTACTTTCACCTCATTGCTTCACTTGAAAAGCTCAATGCCGAATCAGCAATTTATCCATGACGGTGGAAACCGACCGGATGGATTACCCGTACAAAATATCAGTCAGGCACGCAACTAAAGTACCGTTATAATTCGACTTTACCGAAATTTTCTTGACACTTACCCGGTATAATGGTAGAATCCCGCAAAAGCCACTTTGGAAAAGGAAAAGTGAGCATACTCAACTCCGGCCAATTAACCTCAAGAGGCTTTCCTTAATCCCGTTGGGAAGTTTTACCACGTAATTCTCAAATGAAGAGGAGGCAGCATGGGCATCTGCTATCAGGGCAAAACACTCAGGAAGGTTGTGGATGAAAGGGAGCGGCTGTTCAGGGAAACCGGCGCCGCCTATGGGCTTGAAGAGCTCCCTCTCATGAATGACGATCCGGTTGAATTCATGCGTTTCCAGATGAAACTGGTCTCAGCCTGCATCAATTCGCGGGAGATGGCCAAGCTTATATCAGCCAATCCCATGTCGCTGATCCAGGGCGAGCTGCTTTTCATGCTGGCGAATCCGGAGGGCGACATAGCTGCCGCTTCCTACGGACTGGCCGGCCACCTCCAGTGCGCCCCCTTCATCATCAAAAGCGTCGCCGAACTCAACTTCGAGGAGGACCCCGGCATCTATCCCGGCGATATCTTTTCCACCAACGATGCTTACTACGGCACCCCGCACAACGCCGATTGCTACACCTGGCTGCCGATCTTCTACAAGGACGAGCTGGTCGGCTGGACCATCGGACTCAATCACATCGTCGACGTGGGAGGAATACAGCCGGGTGGACTGGGCACCATCTCCACCAGCGTCTTCACCGACGGTTTCACCTATCCCCCAACCAAGACCGGCAGGAATTTCAAACAGGAGAAGTGGTGGGAGCTCCACTGGAAGCGCCGCACACGCACCGAGATGTTCAACATCCTTGACGACAAGATGCGGGCTGCCGGCGTGGTCTCACTCCATGACGGTATCCTCAAAATCATCGAGGAATTCGGGATTGACTACTACCGCCAGGGCCTGAGAGAGATTGTTGAGAGGGAAAGAAGGCTGCTCATCAACCGGATCAAGTCCATGGCGGTTCCCGGTATCTATCAGTGGCTGCAACTGAAATCGGTGGACTACAAAGGAACCCTTGGCAGGTTATGGCCCGCATCCAATCGCAACTGGATCCTGCACAAGTGCGGAGAGATGTACATCCGGCCCGATGGCACCATTCTCAGTGACCTCGAGGGGATGAGCAGCGAGGCCGATTTCCATTGCAATTGCTACGAGCCGGGAGTAAGGGCGATGAACTCCCTTGGCCTGTGGCCGATGTTTGCTTATACCGAGACACTGAACACCTCCCTTCTTTATATGACCGACTGGAACCTGCCACCGGGTTGCTTTTTCAATCCGCAGAATCCCTGGGCGGCAACGGTTATGGGCCTCGGGGAGGCGGGGGGGTACAATTATCTGCCCCATCACTGTATCAGTTATGCTTTCTTCGCCAGGGGTTTTCTCGAGGAAACATATCCCCTGGATGGTTGCGGTGTCGGATATGGGGTCCAGGGCATACTGGCTGATGGTTTTCAGTGGGCCGGCGGGGATATGGCGCTCATCACGTGCTGGAGCCAGGGAGGCATGGCTTACCGCGACGGCTTCTCGGCCGCGATGTGCGGGCCCAATCCGCAGCCGGATCAGGGGGAAGTGGAACTGGCCGAATTCCTCCAGCCCACACAATTGAACCTGGGGCGCAAGATGATCCCCGATTTCTGCGGCCACGGCAAGTACAGGGGAGGACTGGAACTCGGCATGCTGCAGATGGTTAATCAGCCGGGCCAGGCGCTGATCATCGCCACCTTCGCGGCCACCAGTGGAATGGGAGCAGGCGCCCTCGGAATGTGCGGTGGCTACCCAAGAGCTAATGACGTCGTTATCTACGCCCACGATACCAATATCCGTCAGGTCATAGAAAACGGCGGTCACTATCCGCGCGATATCGAGGAACTGATGACAATGATCAACGACGGAACCCTGAAGGCGGGTGAGGTGGAGACCTATACCGCCTCAACACCAAGTGTATCCTGTAAGGATGGCGATATATACGCCAGTACCTCCGGCTCTATGGGCGGATGGGGTGACGTGCTGGAGAGGTCATATGATCTCATTCAGGAGGATATCAATAACGGCTGGATCACCCCGGAATGCGCGCGAACCGTCTATGGCGCTGTCACGGGAGAGGACGGCAAGGTAGATACCGGGGAAAGCGACAAACTCCGGGAGGAGATGAGGGAACGGCGCAGGCAGAGATCGGTCGACGCCGGGGAATGGTGGAAACAGGAACGCCAGGTGGTTCTGGAAAAGAGCTGGCCCGAGGATATGTACAACATGTTCGCCGACAGTTGCAAATACGGCAAGTTCCA
>JAWOBX010000074.1:0-7487 GCA_046484125.1 Dehalococcoidia bacterium
ACCCTGACCGAGACCCGCTCGGCGATTGAAACGGCTCACAAGTCGGGATGGACCGCGGTAGTCAGTCACCGTTCCGGCGAAACAGAGGGGACTTTCATCAGCGATCTGTGCGTGGGCCTTAACACCGGACAGATCAAAACGGGGGCCCCCTGCCGGTCAGAGCGGGTGGCCAAATACAATCAGCTCTTGAGAATCGAAGAGGAACTCGGGGAGAAAGCCGAATACGCCGGACTGAGGGCTTACAGCAACCTCGCCAGATAGCGTTTGGCGGCAGGAGTAAGGATGTCATGGCCTCGGGAGCGGATGCTATCTATGAAAAAACATGACTCGTTTCGGGGGCACAGTCCCCCAGTTCAACAAGGGCAGGCGGGTGGGAACTGCCTGCCGGAGGGAGAGGAGATTCCCGATCGGGGTCGGGAACGACAATCTCAGAAGGTGCAGGATTCCCCTCTGTGAGAGGGGTGGCCCACAGGCCGGGGTGTGTTTTTCCTGCCGGGGGTGTCCCCCGGATACTAAAGGGTCGGTGGGGGGGCAATGGCCGCCGGAGGCGATAGGGTTTAGCGAGTCAATAGTCGAGGGTCAATAGTCAGGAGTCGGGAGTGAAGGGATTCCCGATGGGACTCGGGAACGACAGCTGAATGACGGAGCCTCGGGGCCTGCGGCCCCGAGGCTGGCAAAGGCGGATGGGGAGGAATTAAAAGCGGAAGGAGTTCAACACTTGGAAATAGTACCCGGAATAAATCAACTGAAGCTGCCATTGAAGGACAATCCCCTGGAATACGTAAACACCTACATGGTCCAGGGAGACGACGGATGGCTGCTTATAGATACAGGGTGGAACGATCAGGAGTCTCTTGACGCGTTCACCCGGCAATTGAATGATATCGGGGTCGGGTTCGAGGAAATCCGCCTTATCATTCCCACCCATATCCACCCCGATCACTTTGGACTGGCAGGCAGGCTGCGCCAGCTCTGTCAGGCCGAGCTCGCCCTCTCCGAAACCGACAGGGGATTCATCGAGTCGGCTGGATCGTGGGCTCCCACCATCATGCGTGATATGAGCGAGTGGCTTTTTATCAACGGTGTTCCGCGAGACTATTTAACCGAATACTACGATATCTCCTCTGAGGCGCTTGACCTCATAATTCCCGCGGCACCGGATAGAGGTTTACAGGACGGGGAGATAATATCAACCGGCATGTTCGATCTCCAGGTAATCTGGACTCCGGGACACGCGCCCGGCCATATATGCCTTTACGAGCCGTCCAACCGTATCCTCTTCTCCGGCGATCACATACTGCCGGTTACAACTCCAAACATCAGCATCCATATGGAGTTGATTGGCGACCCGCTCAGGGACTATCTTCAATCACTGAGGAAAATCAGAAACCTCGATATGGCCCTGGGATTGCCGGCTCACGAGCATACCTTCACCGATCTCCGGGGCCGGGTCGACGAACTGCTTGCCCACCACGAGTTAAGGAAGACGGAGATTCTCGAATCCATCGCCAGTAAACCCAAAACAGCCTTCCAGATCTCAAGCCAAATAACATGGATGGAAGGCACGACCACCTGGGAGGAACTGGGCGTAACGGACAAGAGAATCGCGGTGACGGAGGCCCTTGCCCACCTTGAGAGTCTCCGGGATGAAAACAGGGTTACCAAATCCCGGGAGGAAGATCTCTATTATTACCAGCCTTGCTGAAAGGTTATTTTAAATTGGAGATCTTACCCGGAATCCACCAGATTAAACTCCCGCTGAGACAGAACCCGGCAGGCCACATCAATGCCTACCTGCTCAAGAGCGGCCAGGGATGGATGATGATCGATACCGGATGGAACGACGCGGAAGCGCTGGAGATACTGGCCCGGCAACTCGAAAAGTCGGGGATCGCTTTCAGTGACATCAGTCAGGTAATCTACACTCATATCCATCCGGATCACTACGGACTCGCCGGCGTTCTTAAGAAACGCTATGGATGGAAGATCATTACCCACAGTCAGGGACCGGCCTTCATCGATTGCCGGTATTTCAACAGAGACCATTTCATCAGAGAAATGGTAGACTGGCACATAATGCACGGCGGAACCAGGGAAAACGCCGGGGCGGTAGAAGAGATGTCCATAAATTACATCGGTCACGTCGAACCGGTGGTTCCGGATAGCACTGTAGACCATGGTGACGTAATATCAACCGGCGTCTTTGACCTCGAGGTGATATGGACGCCGGGCCACGATCATGATCATATATGCCTTTACGAGCCGTCCAACCGTATCCTCTTCTCCGGCGATCACGTATTGCCCGATACCATACCGCACATAGGCCTGTCGTCAGATACCCCTTTCAATCCGCAGTATCACTATCTAAAATCGCTCAAAGCGTTACGAAACCTGGAGACGGAGCAAGTGCTTCCGGCGCACGAACATACTTTCAATGACCTTCAGGGAAGAATAGAGGAGCTGCTGGACTATCATGACAGGATGGCCAGGGAAACATTCGAAGCCATAAGCCGCCAGCCAAAAACCGCGTATCAGGCCGCCTCCGAGTTGTCCTGGGTCGAGAGCCCTTCAGCCTGGCATAATCTCGCCCCGATCGTACAGGCAGGACTGGTTACCAAGACGCTGACATACCTTGAGCTTTTTCAGCTCGATAAAACGGCCCAAAAGGTCGACAAAAACGGCCTGACAGTTTACAATGCCACTTAAGAGATTATAATGATAAATGGGGAACATGCCGGATTTACAATCCGGCGTGATTGCCGGGTGATGCCGATTGATTAGAACTTCCGCGATAACATAAGAGAGGCGAATTTGACTTTCCAGAGACCCGAGATATTCAGACCTCCCAGCGAGGCGCAGAGTTATTTTCTCCCTTTGACAAGGGGGTGCTCAAATAATACATGTACCTTCTGCCGTTACCATGGTGCCGTCCTTCAGGTAAGGCCGCTCGATGAGGTAAAAGCGGAGATAGACGCGCTGGATCTCTATTTGAGAAACGGCACCATACCTCCACAGACTCATCCCATAGTCTACGCCACCGCGGACAATCTGAGGTCAGGAAAGGTGTTCCTTCAGGACGGTGACGCCCTGGTGTACCCATATCCGAAACTTGTCGAGGCTCTCGAATACTTGAACGATAGTTTCCCGTGGCTGGAGAGAATCGCTTCCTACGCAACCCCCCAGGATCTATTGAGAAGGTCTGTCGATGAGCTCAAACGGCTCAGGGAACTGAAGCTCAGCATTATTTACGTCGGACCTGAAAGCGGCGATGACGACGTTCTCGCCAGGGTACAGAAAGGAGTAACCAGGGATGAGACCATCAGGGGCTGTCTCAAGGCCAGAGAGGCGGGAATAACCCTCTCACTGACCGTCCTGCTCGGGCTCGGCGGCGTTCAGGGGAGCGAGAAACACGCGCTGGCAACGGCTTCGTTGCTCAGCGATATAGATCCTGAATTCGCGGGTGCGCTTACGCTGACACCGGTACCAGGAACACCTTTGTATGATGATATCAAGGAAGGTAAGTTCCAGTTAATATCTCCCTTCCAGTCACTCGAGGAACTGAGAATAATGATCGCCAATTCGGAGTTCACCAGTTGCTTTTTCAGTTCCATGCACGCCTCTAATTATCTGTCGGTACGCGGAAAGCTGCCACAGGATAAGGATCGAATGCTCGGCCAGATCAATTCTATCCTGGAAAAGAAGGACCAATCCATGCTTCGACCTGAATTTATGAGGGGACTGTGAAATTGACGCCGATTACTCAAAGGGGGAAGACAGGGCCATGAGAAAAATAGCAGTCTCCCTGTCCAAAGGAGGAGTGGGTAAGACCACCACCGCCATAAATCTGGCTCATGGCCTGGCACTCGCCGGGGAAAGGGTCCTGCTGGTGGATTGCGATACGCAGGGGCAGTCAGCTAAAGCCCTCGGTATTCAGTCGGATATCGGCCTGGCAGACCTTCTAACCGAAAAGCTGAAACCTGAAGAGACCCTGGTTGAGGCGAGGGAGAGCCTCTGGCTCCTGGCAGGCGGAAGATCGCTCGCGGGAGCAAAAAGGGAGGTAGACCGGAGGACCTTCGGGGGGGAGATGGCCCTATCGGAAGCCCTCGAGCCCTTCGAGGGAAAATTCGATTATGTCATACTCGATACAGCCCCAAGCCTTGACATATTGAGTATAAATGTTCTCTTCTACGGCCACGAGGTGATGACCCCCGTATCCCCGGATGTATTAACACTTCACGGGGTCATCGAGTTTCAGCAGAGTATAATGGGGGTTCAGAAGTACCACAAGGGCCTGGTAGTCAAATATATCGTACCCACTTTCTACGATCTTAGGGTAAAGAAAAGCCAGGAGATAATGGAACAGCTTCGTATATATTTCCCGGAACAACTGTGCGAACCCATCAAGTACAACGTCAGACTCTCGGAAGCGCCCGGTTTCGGACAGACTATCTTTGAATACGACCCGAAATCTACGGGAGCCATGGGGTACAGAGCACTAACGGAAAAGGTGAGGAACGATGGCAGATAGAAGAAGGACGCCTGATATTCTGGGTGATCTACTCGGCGGCAGCAGACCCCCGACCAGAGATGAAATCCAGCAGAAATTCCCCGTCGATGATAAGACGGAAAACGGGACTGAAACGGCCGAAAAGCTGAAAGGAATCCCCAAAACTCCGGGGTCTACTACCGAAGACGATATCAAGCATTTCGAGGACCTGCTGGAACACGCCGGGAGCGCGCTGGTTCTGGTGGCTGAGGTACTGGGATATCAGAGGCTGGTTAACTGGCTGGAGGATATGCTGGATGTTTTTTCTACCGACGAGACGGTTCAGAGCAGGAAAGCCCCGGGCGAGGCCTTCAAACAGAACGCCGCGAACTGGGCAAAAAGGCACCTGGGAGCTAAAAACGTCGATATTTATACGCTCGCCAATGGACTGGTGGTCAGCAGTCCCTATGAAGTCGATGTGTGGGCGCAGTTTGAGGGAGAAGGAGCTCAAGCCGATCTGGATGTATGGATCGAGTGCCGTGACACCAGTGACCCAGTTAAAAAAACAGACATAATGAAACTGGTACAAAAGGTAACTGACGTATTTCACGCCTCGCATGCCGGCAAGCAGGATTTCTGGTTCGACAGATTGATACTCATCTCTAATTCCTCTTTCAACCATGACGCGCTGGAACTGGCTCAACAAATGGGCGTCGCCTGTGTCAACTACGATGGAACCAATTATACATTCGCTACTAAGGGAAACTGGAAGCTAAAACCCAACTGGCTGAAAGATGCCGAGGCAAGCGAAGGTATTACCTGGCATTCTCCGATAACCAAAAAAACCTCCTGACCCGGCTGTCAGCCCGGTTTCCGGCTGCGGTTTAGGTGTTACTGCGAGACAACTGGAAGCTGGAACTTCATGGGAGAGATTGAAAGAAGCCTCCATAAGGCAATCTCCATCCTGTATAACGACGCCGCCGCTCAGCAAGCTGCCGCTCCGAATTCGATATCCTCGGATAGCCTCCTCTACCAATCGGCCTTTTACAGCCTGACCCGTATCCTGCTGTTCCGCGTCTGGCGAAATGCCGGCCTCATCACCTTTTATTCACAGGATGAGGCGAGACATGTCAGTTATGAGGAAATGGAGCGGGAAATCAGCCGGGTGCTGCAAAATCCCACGGAAATCGGCACCGAACGAGGCTGGCCATCTGAAAGTCACAGGCGGTTTAACTGGTATAGGCCGGGTAGTAACGCGCTTAAAGAGGCTGTAAAACACATCTCTGACCTGAACACCGGCGATATGACCGCCGATGTGCTGGGAAACACTTATGAGAGCTCGCTGGATCCTACCGGCAGAAGACGCAGCGGTCAGTATTACACACCGCCTGAGGTCATCGGTTTCATCTGGGACCGGGTTGGTCTCAAAAACCCTTCCGACTTCTTCAGATCTGATAGTGGCCACGCGCATCCAAAGCTCATCTTCGATCCCGCAGCCGGCTCCGGCGGCTTCCTGCAGGAAGCCGCCCGCCGGTTAGTCACCGGACTGGAAAAGGCCGATTCTTTCGAACAGCTCGCCGCCGTGAGAAGGGCTCTGGGAGCGCTTCACGGCAGTGAGATCGAAGCCTTTCCGCATTATCTGGCGGGGATAAACATGCTGATACAAATAACCCCGCTCATAAAAAGTCTCGGGGAAACCGGTTTCTCCGTTCAAAAGGGACTTATGCCGGTGCTCCTCAATACAGATGCGCTGAGTCTGCATGAGCGGCCCGGCGGGCCGGGAATGACGCCGGGCAATATAGTAGAAGACCGAAACGACTTCGATTACATCTGCTCAAATCCACCCTTCATAAGGGAAAAGGGGAATAAGGAACTGTTCCGGCAAACCTTGAGCAGACACCCGTACTGGAAGCAATACTACCAGGGAAAGATGGATTACATGTACTGGTTCATCATACTCGGGCTTTCAAAACTGCGCGATGGCGGCCAGCTGGGATTTATTACCAGCTCTTACTGGCCCACGGCGGATGGCGCTCGAAAGCTGCGTCGATATATACTGAGCAACGCCATAATCAGAGAGATTATCGACCTCGGAGATCTATCGGTGTTCGGGGATGCGAGGGGCCAGCACAATATGGTATTCATCCTTGTCAAGTGCGCTGACGAATCCAAAAGGAAACAAAACCGGATAAAGCTGGCCAGTTTCCAATCAAGAGTAAGCGGCAGAACCGGCCTTAAAGACCTCCTCAGCCATCTTTCGACATGCATTGATAACCGAGCCCATAGCGATGAACTTGTTGAAGTTTATTCAAGTTCCACGGTTCAGGGGGAGCTCGATGAAAATGCCTGGAACCTGGCAGGCAAAGCCATCGCGCCGGGATTGACGGGCCGGAACAGCCCGAAAACAACCCCGCTCGGCCAGATATGCAACGTCAGCCAGGGCATTATCTCCGGAGCGGACCGGGTGACCCCCAGGAACATCAAACTCATGCCCGACCGACTGATAGAAAAACATGGTATCAGGATAGGGGACGGCATATTCGTATTGAGCCAGGATGAACTGGAGTCGCTTGGTCTGAACGATCGTGAGAGGCGGATTATTAAACCGCTGATGAAGAATTCCGATATCCGTCGGTATTACGTAAACCGTCGATCCCCTTTGTTCCTTATCTACACCACCAGAGAGACTGATATAGAAGAATTCCCCTCAATCAAGGCCCACCTGGAGAAATTCCGCCCCCTCCTGGAGAGCAAGAGGGAATGCAGGGAAGGTAAACTGCCCTGGTTCAGCCTTCACTGGCCCAGAGATCAACGGATTTTTGAGGGAGAAAAGATAGTAACTCCCAACAGGGCAGTTGAGAACACCTTTGCGTTGAGTAAATCCTCCCTCTATGGCATGTCCGATATCTTCTTTATCACGAGCAACTGTCAAGAAGAGGACCCGGGCTATGTTCTGGCCATATTGAATTCACAGGTGATGAACCAGTGGTTCTGGTCGAAC
>JAWOBX010000047.1:0-63288 GCA_046484125.1 Dehalococcoidia bacterium
AGCAATGCTCTTTTCACCGCATTGCTTCACTACAAAAGCTGGCCCACCGGTAACGCACTCGCAACCGCGAGTGCGTTACCGGTGGGCCAGCGTCGGGCGGGTGATGGGGATAAGGCTCCAGTATTTGTATACAATCAATATCAGCGAAATTCTGGTTATTTAAGGGACATTACACTATTTGATGGTTGAACCGCGATAGTCAAGTCAATATCATAAGGGAAAACAGTGAGAATGCAGAGCCAATCTCAAAAGATACTTTTGGGAATGACAGAATATCATATTCTGAGGTGGACCAAACTGGAGGTTTGAGCATGGAAATTGTCACATCGGACATCGTCGATCCAAACAGGGTCTATGACCGCATTCAGAGAAATACGGCGGGATCGGTCGTTCTGCATTTCGCCGTCGTGCGCGGCCAGACAGGAGAGCAGATAACCGAGTCGATCGAGTTTGAAAGGCAGGGGGACATCGAAGCCGAGTTGAGGTCGATTACCAGTGATGCCCGGGAAAACTACAAGATAGAGGATTTTCTCATAATCCGGAGGCTGGGGAAACTGGTAGTAGGCGAAGTGATGTCTCTTGTGGCAGCCAGTGCTCCTCATAGAGAAGATGCCTTCGATGCCTGCCGCCTGGGTGTAGAAAGAATGAAGAAGATGAAGACAGTAGGGAAAACCGAGAGGTAAGTGCCCTTTACGTAGGATCAGTACCAGTTGACCAGCACCCGGAAAAGCACATTGATAAACACATGAATAAATACCGCCGGCCAGTATGAACCGCCACGGTAGGCCACATATCCGAAATATATACCCATCGGGATGGTGCTGATCGCTTCGATCTCAGGTTTGTCAAGATGAAGGATTAAGAACGGGATCATCTGGATCAGGATACTTCCCTCATTAAGCCGCTCCTTCAAACCGAAGAGGATAAAGCCCCGGAAGATAAATTCCCAGCCTGACTGGTAAAGTAACGTCTGCCAGAGGTAGGCGGGCAGCGTAAAATCCTGGATTGTATAGTAATCCTCCAGTGAGGCGAAGTAAGAGGCGATGAAGAGGATTGGCACTGCCACGAGACAGGCGGCGACGACATGAAGGCCCCATATCCGGTAGTTACCGATCCTCAGTCCAAAATCAAGGGGATTTCTTCGTAACATGAGCAGGATGGCGATGATAGGCAAAGCGCCATAAAAAAGCAGTGAGTCCGCCCAGCGTGAACCAATAGAATGGTATTCACCAAGTGCCAGGAACAATCCGGCAAGGGCGATAACTATTGCCTCCTGGCGATTGCGCCCGAGGAAGCGGCCGATTTCCCTGATTTCGGTGGTGACCATAGATAATCGTGCTCATTATACACTTTAGATGGTATAAATGCCTCCCGGTTAAATATATGATAGAATCCCTGATGTCAAGTTACATTTGCGAGGAATGTTTCCGCTCTTGAGAATACCGCCAGCGGCGTTATCTGGTTCACAGGATAAAACTGCATCACTTAAACAATTGGGAGAATGATTATGGATTTTGAACCGAAGTGTCGGACAACCGCGATGGGAATAATGCCTCACACAGACCCGCGGGCGGCTCTTGAGCTGGCTCTGAGTCTCGATGTGCCTTTCTGGCCCCAGCTTCCAAGGCTTACCTTCAGCGAGGATATGTTCGCCCAGTTCGCGAAGGGTTTTCCCGGCGCCTATATAAACGAGGTGGAGGGCAGAATCGAGTTTGATACAGAAAACTTCCTGGAGGAGCTCCATCACTATTCGGCGGGCATGGACGATATGGAGGCTTTCAGGATTGACGACGATACGTCGATGACTTTCCCTCGATTTATGAAGGCAGATTTAGAGAGCAGGGCGGCGATCAGGGGGCAGGTTTGTGGGCCGGTAAACTTCGGCTTTCGGGTCACGGATCAACAACGCAGACCGCTCATCTACAACGATGATGTAAGGGAAATCCTCTTCGATTTCGCGTTGCGCAAGGTGAATTCTCAGTACCGCGAGCTGGCCGCGAAGAACTCGAACGCTTTTGTATGGGTGGATGAGCCGGGGCTGGGATGGGTATTCAATTCCTTCGCCGGCTACAATGAGCTTCAGGCCAGCGAGGATTATAGAAGGTTTCTTGATGGATTTGAGGGGCCGAGGGCGATACACCTATGCCTGAATGTGCACCTGCCATATCTGCTTGATCTGGGGCTGGATATCCTTTCCATTGATGTTTTCCAGCTTGATACAATGCCCAAAGCCTATTCCGAGCCCATCGCTGAATTCCTGCTTGGGGGCGGTATAATGGTCTGGGGAATCGTGCCCACCGAATCAGACACACTTGACCCGGAAACCCCGCAAACCCTTCTGGAGAGGCTGGCAGGTTACTGGAAGGTTATAGAGGATAATTCAAATATCTCCAGGGAACAGATAGCTCGACGTTCTCTGATCGCTCCTTCAAAATGCTGTATTAAGAACGCCGTTAACGTTGAAATGAAGGAGCGGGTTCGTGAAACAGCCATTGATTGCCCGAACCATTATATGGAGGAGGAGCTCGTGGAAAGGGCTTTTTCCTATTTGCCGGAGATATCAGGTATGCTCAGGGATAGGTTTCGCCTGCATTGAAGGGGAAGTTACTTTTCCGACAGGTTTACTATTGTCACCCCTCCTCCCCCCTCCCACGGCTCCGCGGGGCGAAATGAATCAACCAGGGGGTGACGTGACAGTTCACGTCTGACCTCGAGACGGAGTGTACCGGTGCCCTTACCATGAATCACTCGTACGGTGTGCAGTCCGGCGGAGTATGTCTGGCTGAGAAATTTATCCAGCCTTATAAGCGCTTCATCCACTGGAAGCCTTCTCAGCATGATTTCTCTCTCCGGCAAATGATAATCGTTCATCTTCTTTTACAGCGGTTATAGTATAGCCGGTTTCACCAGATTAAGAAACAGACCGACCCCTCGAAGGATTGACAGGGAGGTTTCCATCGTAGTTAGCGGGTATGACTGTGGAGTTAGTGGTGTATCATAGACACTGGAGATTGGTGGAGGTATAATGGCTTTCGCGCACAGCATTTTTGTAATGCGGATATCAATTCCCACGAATCTATGCGGATAAGGAGATGATTATGGCTGCACGTAGCAGGGATTGGCTGAGCGAAATCGACGCGATACAGCGCCAGATGGAGCGCCTTCTGGATCATTATGCTGGTTCTAAACCACCGATGGTCCATTTCGCAAAGAGGGCATGGGAGCCGGCGGTCGATGTATACGAAACGAACGAATCGGTGGTAGTGATCGTGGAGATCGCTGGCGTTGATGAGGAGAACTTACAGTTAACAATGGAGCGGGGGAACCTGGTGATACGAGGCAATAGACCCATACCTGGTGCTGGAACCAGCCGGTCATATCACCAGATGGAGATTGTGAGCGGTTTGTTTGAGCGGATTATCCATCTGCCTGTTCCGGTTGATACAGAGAAGGCGGGTGCTTCGTACAATGGAGGTATGCTGAAAATTACCATTCCCAAGAGTGAGCGGAGTGGATCCGGCAGGTCCAGGGTTACTATTCGCTATGGCAGGAGAGATTCAAATGGTTGATGCGAAGCAGGAGAACCGGGCGCCGAATGAGCTGGAAATACCCGAGGAGATGGCGATTCTCCCCAGTGACGGGGACGTGATCTATCCCACCATGATCTCTCCACTGGCGACCTCCAATGAGAAGACGATCAAACTCATTGATGACGTTTCCGGTGCCGGGAAGTTTCTTGGCGTATTTCCGCTTAGATCAGCGGAGGAAGAGGCGTCCGCCGATAATTTCAACGAGATAGGAACTGCGGCTTCGGTAGTCAGATTTGTGAGGGTGCCGGATGGTTCGATTCGGGCGCTGGTGCAGGGTATAGCCAGGATAAGGCTCAAAGAGGTGATTGAAACGGAACCATATTTCCAGGCGAAAGTGGAGCCCGTTACGGAGCAAGTGGATAAGAGTGCCGAAGTGGAGGCACTGACTAGGAATCTCAAAGAACTGTTTCAGAAGTTGGTTACCCTTGCCCCAAACCTGCCCGATGAAATAGCCGGCATGGTATATAACCTTAGCGAGCCCGGGAATACCGCTGATGTAATAGCCGCGCACATAAATTTGAGCGCGGATGAGAAGCGCCAGATATTAAGCGAGCTTGATGTTAGAAAGCGGATGGAGAAGCTCACCGAGTATTTAAATCGTGAGTTAGAGATACTGGAGCTCGGGAGTAAGATTCAGTCACAGATCAAGGGTGAAATGGATAAGACCCAGAGGGAGTATTATCTGCGCGAGCAGCTCAAAGCGATACAACAGGAACTTGGCGAGACCGATGAGCAAACGGCGGAGATAAATGAGCTCAGGGAGAAAATAGAACAGGCTCAATTGCCGGAGGAAGCTCACAAGGAGGCGGAAAGGGAGCTCGACCGGTTGAGTAAGATGCCTCCTCAGGCAGCGGAATACAGTATGGTTAAGACGTACCTCGACTGGTTGATAAGCCTGCCGTGGAACAAGAGTACCGAAGAAAGTATAGATATAAAGCGAGCGGCGAAAATACTCGACGAAGATCACTATGATCTGGAGCGTGTAAAAGAACGAATTCTCGACTATCTGGCGGTCAGAAAACTGAAACATGATATGAAAGGTCCGATACTGTGCTTTGTAGGTCCTCCGGGCACCGGAAAAACTTCCATTGGACAGTCTATTGCGCGGGCTCTGGGCAGAAAGTTCATAAGAATGTCGCTCGGAGGAATCAGGGACGAAGCGGAAATACGTGGTTTCCGACGGACTTATGTCGGGTCGTTACCCGGCAGGATAATCCAGGGAATTAATCGGGCCGGTTCCAACGATCCCGTATTTATGCTTGACGAGATCGATAAAGTTGGCGCTGATTTTCGGGGAGATCCATCGGCGGCTTTGCTGGAAGTTCTCGATCCGGAACAAAACAATTCATTCTTCGATCATTATCTGGATGTGCCCTTCGACCTGTCGAAGGTCATGTTCATAACCACTGCCAACCTTGAAGATCCTATCCTTCCAGCTCTGCGTGATCGAATGGAAGTGCTGGAGTTGCCGGGTTATACCGAGATGGAGAAACTTCACATAGCCAGGCAGTTCCTGATCCCCAAGCAAATTCGTGAAAACGGCATATCAAAAAGTAACGTCATTTTCTCGGATGAGGCGATTAAAGCCGTAATCAGAAAATACACCAGGGAAGCCGGACTCAGGAATCTGGAACGTGAGATCGGGACTATTTGCCGCAAGGTGGCCCGCGCCGTCGCGACCGATCGTAACAAGAAGATGCGTATAAATTTAAAGAGAGTACACGAATTCCTGGGCCCGGAGAAATTCCATTACGAGGTCGCCGAAGGTGACGATGAAATTGGCGTGGCCACCGGCCTTGCCTGGACGCAAACGGGAGGTGATGTGCTCTTCGTAGAGGCCATGCTGGTACCGGGAAAAGGGAATTTGATACTCACCGGCAAACTGGGTGATGTAATGCAGGAATCGGCCAGGGCGGCCTTGACGTATATCAGGTCCAGGGCATCTTCCCTGGGGGTCAAAGACGATTTCGCGGAGAAGAAGGATATCCACGTTCACGTGCCGGCCGGGGCGATACCCAAAGATGGGCCCTCTGCCGGGGTAACTATGGCAGTGGCTCTTGCCTCAGCCGTATCCAGAAAGCCGGTAAGGAAGGATGTGGCTATGACTGGTGAGATCACCCTGAGAGGGAAGGTTATGCCCGTTGGCGGCATAAAGGAAAAGGTGCTTGCCGCACACCGCGCGGGGGCCAGGAAGGTGGTTTTACCCAAAGACAATGAGAAGGATATCGAGGAAGTGCCTCAGGGTGTCAAGGATGAGCTTGAATTCGTTTTTACTGATAATATCGATGATGTTTTAAATCAGACGCTCTCGGGTGATGTTGTGGTATCGTGATATTATTGTACTATCCTGGAGAACCAACTCGATTGACGGTAGAGCCATGAGTTGACGCCAGTGCGTCGTGCAACTCTTGTGCAGATTTGTGAGGGGCGGTAAATCAGTACAGTATTTGAATAAGGAGGTACAGATTCGAGATGCTGAAACTCGCGGTCTCGGGGAAAGGGGGGGTGGGGAAAACAACGCTCTCCAGCCTGATGGCGCGCATATACGCGGCCAGGGGGCATAACGTAATAGCCATCGACGCCAATCCGGATGCCAATTTCGGGGCGGCACTGGGCATTCCTCTTGAGGATATTGAGAAAATAACGCCGATAGCCGAGATGAACGAGTTGATAGAGGAGCGGACCGGCGCAAAGCCGGGTACCGCGGCCCCGTTTTTTAAGATGAATCCCAAGGTGGATGATATCCCGGATCGATTTTCCGTCGATAAGGACGGGGTGAAGCTGCTGATGCTGGGAACCGTTGATACCGGCGGGATGGGCTGTATCTGTCCGGAGAGCACACTTCTAAGAGCGCTTCTCAGCCACTTGATCCTCAGGAGAGAAGATACCATCATACTGGATATGGATGCAGGGGTGGAACACCTCGCACGCGGCACTGTCCGTGCGGTCGACGCTTTCATTGTTGTTGTTGAACCAGGCCAGAGGAGTATACAGACGGCAAGATCCGTTAAGAAGCTGGCTGCTGATCTTGGGGTTAAAAAGACTTACGTTGTGGGGAACAAAATAGAGAGGCCCGAAGATCAGGAGTTGATCAAGTCGAGCCTACCGGATTTAGAGGTGATCGGGTTCCTCAGCGCTGACCCCCTGGTTCGCGAGGCCGATTTCAAGGGTTTGAGTCCCTATGATATGGCTCCGAACGCTGTGGCTGAGGCAACTCAAATCGTGGATCATCTTGAGAAGATGCATGGAGGAGGAGATGGCAAAAAAGACGGTTAGGGACATCGACGTTACAGGGAAGAAGGTGCTGGTACGGGTGGACTTCAATGTTCCCCGGGATAAAGCCACAGGGGAGATAGCGGATGACTCTCGTATAATTGCCGCTCTTCCAACGATTAACTACCTTCTCGAGCGAAACGCGAAAGTGATACTCTGCTCCCATCTGGGTCGGCCGAAGGGGGAAGTAAAGGAAGACTTGAGATTGAATAAAGTGGGTGACAGACTTTCAAGGAACCTGGCCAGGCCGGTTATCTGCACTCGCGATTGTGTTGGCCCCGAAGTTGGAAGTACGGTCGATTCGATGCAGCCCGGAGACGTTCTTCTTCTTGAGAACCTGAGATTTCATCCGGAGGAAGAGGAGAACTCCCCGGAGTTTGCCAGAGAACTTGCCAGCCTGGCCGATATCTATGTAAATGACGCGTTCGGTACCGCGCACAGGGCTCATGCTTCCACCACTGGTGTGGCTGACTATCTCCCGGCTGTATCAGGCTTTCTTATGGAGAGAGAGATAGAATTCCTGGGTAAAGCACTGGCGGAGCCGGAGCGTCCTTTTGCCATGGTAGTCGGGGGAGCCAAAGTGGCGGATAAAATCGGGCTTATTGAGAATATCATTGATAAGGTTAACAAGATAGTGATCGGGGGAGGGATGGCTCATACCTTCCTCAAGGCCCATGGCTATTCGGTCGGCGATTCCAGTGTAGAAGAGGACCAGATGGATACCAGCCGGGATCTGATGAAAAAGGCTGAATCAAAGGGTGTGCTGATGCTTTTGCCGGTAGATGGAGTCGCAGCAAAGGAGTTCACGGCCGAATCCGAGCATAAGGTCGTTTCTATTGACAGTGTTCCGGACGGCTGGCAGATACTGGATATCGGCCCGGAGACGGTAAGCAGGTTTAAAGACGCGTTGGAGGAATGCCGGACTATTGTATGGAATGGCCCGATGGGAGTATTTGAATATTCGGCTTTCGCCGAGGGAACGAAGGCGATCGCCACGTTTATAGCTGATCTGGGAGCAACCACTATCGTAGGTGGAGGCGATTCTGCCGCCGCCGTGAAACAACTGGGCCTCGAGGGGAAGATTACGCATGTTTCGACGGGGGGAGGGGCTTCACTGGAGTTTCTGGAGGGCAAGAGGTTGCCCGGCGTGGAAGTGCTGCTGGATAAATAATGTGGGGTGGTGGGGTTTCCGGCCTGTTCTCAACGGGCCGGTTCTTCAACGAGGCGGATTTCGTTGCTGGCAAGTGGCTGTTCGATCCAGAAGAGTTCGCCGTTTAAGAAAACGTGATGGGTGGCGTTGATTTCAGGTACGTGGCAGACGAAGGATTGATGATTGGTTCCTCCGTATTCAACTTCCTCGAGTTCCCCGTTCACTTCAATAGTGAGTTCCGCTGTGTTCAGGTCGTCAGGTAATAAAGCCTCAACTTTGTACGTTTTACCGGTTTCCAGTGGAAGGGTCATGTACAGGATATTCCAGAAACCCAGCATCCGGTTTGTAAGCAGCACCGTATCCGGCTTGAGCGGTATCGTTTTTTCCTCTGGGCTTCCGGAAACAATAACCGTACACTGGGCCGAACCGCTCTGAACCTGGCAGTCGACCGACTGCTTCCGGGAGCCTCAGCCGGAGCCGATTGAGGAGGTTTCCTGGTAGGAGACGGGATAGCCGGCACGGTCTATTTTAAGGGTGCTACTGGCGACGGTAGGCTGACACATTGAGCTGGAATCGAGGTCAAGCTGTGATTCCACGGTGTAGATATCGTTTCCGTTCAGTTCCTCTGTGGCGACTATTTTTATCTCGTTGGTCCCGAAAGTTGTGCCGTTTTCATAAAACTGATAGTTCCACGTCTGACCGACAGAGAGATCGAGGTTACGGGGTATCCACGGGGAGGGCGACGGGGAGGTGGGTGACGGTGAACTTGTTGGCTCGTATGTTACCGATGGAGTGGGGGTATCTGTAGATGGCGGGTGGGACGCCGGTGAGACAGGTTGCTCTTTGCCTCCATTATCGCAACCAGTGAAAACGGGTATTACACATAGCGCGATTACCGCTGCCATCAATATCAGGTATCTTTCCATGGTTCTTGAAATCATTTTTAACGGGAATTATATCATGTCAGGGTTTAAAAGTCATCCTCATAAATCTGGTCTGGCGCGAACCCGCCATCCAGCCCGAACCTGTCGGCCTCCTCTTCGCTATAGGTATCAAACGTCTCCCCGCTTGACAGGGGTTCCATTATCGCTATGAAATTCCTTGAGAAGACCTTCGTCACAGGGGACCCACACTCAGGGCATGTTTGCAGAGGCTGGTCCTTCACGCCCTGCCTTATCTCAAATCTATTCATGCAGAAATTGCATCCATTGTGTTCTCTGGATATATATTCATATATTGGCATGGTTATCGGTTTCTCCCGCTTTCAGACCCCTTTGCCACAACACTTTTTGTACTTCTTTCCACTGCCGCACGGGCACGGGTCGTTGCGCCCGACTTTTTTCCCTGCCGGCACCGCCTTCTTTTCCTCTTTCTGTGGGGCCTGTGTCTGCCCCTTAACCAGGCTTACCCTGTAAATGCTCTGGACTATATCGCGCTGTATGTTCTGTTGGAGTTCCTGGAACCTCGCGTGGGCTTCTTTCTTGTACGCGACAACAGGATCGATCTGGCGGAGGCCCTGCCAGCCGATTCCCTGGCGCATCTCCTCCAGAATTGTCAGGTGATCTCTCCAGCGACTGTCAATGGCCCGCAGCATTACCAGCCGTTCGAGAACGCGCATATCCGGGGACCCAATCTCCTGCTCGCGGCGGTCATAAAGGGAATCGGCATATTCAACCAGCTTCTCTTGTATCTCGCCACGACTCATTGTAAGGAAGTCGTCGGTATCGATATCCGGCGGAGGCGGCATCATTTTGCTCAGCTCGGTGAGAAGTGATTCAATGTCCCAGTCATCCGTTTCCTCTCCCGGTAGATGGGTGTACACGGCATTATTTACTTCCCGCGCGATCATGTCCTGAATATTGGACTTCAAATCGGCGCCGCTAAGCAGTTTTTCTCTCTCTCCGTAGATAATCTCACGTTGCTTATTAAGTACATCATCATACTCGAGCAACTTCTTGCGTATATCGAAATGGTGTGCCTCAACTTTTACCTGGGTGTTCTCAATAGCCCTGGATACAATGCGATGTTCAATAGGTACATCCTCATCGAATCCAAATCTTTCCATGATGCTGCCGATGCGATCACCGCCGAACCGCCGCATAATATCATCCTCGACTGATACAAAAAACCTTGAACTGCCCGGGTCTCCCTGTCTCCCGGCGCGGCCACGTAACTGATTATCTATACGGCGCGCCTCGTGGCGTTCTGTACCGATTATGTGCAGTCCGCCGGCCTGAACGACTCGGTCGTGCTCTGAATGCCACTCCTCAGGGTCACGTCCTTCGGGATTGCCGCCCAGTATAATATCCACCCCTCGACCGGCCATGCTGGTTGCTATAGTTACGGCGCCCGCGCGTCCGGCCTGTGCCACTATACTGGCTTCCTTCTCGTGGAGCTTGGCGTTGAGCACGTTGCGGGGTATACCTTTTTTGGTCAGCATCTCGCTGAGTTCCTCGGATTTTTCAACGGAGCATGTTCCCACCAGAACGGGCCTTCCCTGATTCCTTGCTTCCTCGATTTCCCGCACAACTGCCTTGAACTTGCCTTTCTCTGTCTGATATATCTGGTCGGTATATTCCTCGCGAATGAGAGGTTTGTTGGTCGGTATTACTACAACATCCAGACCGTAGATCTTGTGGAACTCCTCGGCTTCAGTTATGGCCGTACCTGTCATGCCCGCGAGTTTATCATACATGCGGAAGTAGTTCTGGAAAGTGATAGTTGCCATGGTGATGCTTTCCCGCTGTATCTGCACACCCTCCTTGGCTTCGATTGCCTGGTGCAACCCGTCTGATAAACGTCTTCCGGGCATCATCCTTCCGGTGAACTCATCCACGATAACTACTTCGCCTTCCCTGACCACGTATTCTTTATCACGATGATAAAAGACGAGGGCTCTCAGGGCGTTTTCAATAAAATGGACCATATGCTCGTTCTCTTGATCATAAAGATTGCGGATCCCGAGAAGATTTTCCATTTTGGCTATACCCGACTCGGTCAACAAAGCTGTACGCAACTTCTCATCCACTGTATAATCAGTATCCCTTTGCAGGCGGGGAACCAGTCTGGCGAAGGTTTTATAAGTCTCCGGAGGCTCGTCAGCCTGTCCGCTGATTATCAGCGGGGTTCTGGCCTCATCTATAAGGATATTATCCACCTCGTCGACTATGGCGTAATTGAATCCCCGCTGGACCCTCTGTGATAGGTCAACGACCATATTATCGCGAAGATAATCGAAGCCAAACTCGTTGTTGGTGCCGTACGTAACCTCGGCGTCGTAGGCTTCTTTGCGGTAGGCGGGGCGGAGATGAGGCCATGCCTCGTCTTCGTAGTCATATCCGGGATCGAAGATGAATGCGCTATCATGCTGTAAGCAGCTCACGCTAATTCCGAGAGCGTGATAAACTGGTCCCATCCATTGCGCATCACGTTTGGAAAGGTAGTCATTAACGGTGACGACGTGCACTCCATCTCCTGTAAGGGAGTTCAGGTATACGGCCAGGGTGGCCACCAGGGTTTTACCTTCCCCCGTTTTCATCTCGGCTATCTTGCCCTGATGCAGTACTATTCCTCCTACTAACTGGACGTCGAAGTGCCGCATGCCGAGGGTGATTTGTGCTGCGCGTCGCACGGCGGCAAAGGCCTCCGGGAGGAGGTCGTCAAGGTTCTCTCCACCATCCAGCCGGTCACGGAATTCGGAGGTCTTATCACGAAGCTGGTCGATGCTGAGTTTCTCGAAATCGGGTTCCAGAGCGTTTATCTCGTCAACCGTGCCCTGAAGGCGCTTTATCTCCTTTTCGTTCGAATCGCCTAAAACATTCAGAAACTTCTTAAACACTGATTATCCTCTTACTTGCACCTGGTTTTGTAAAAAACCTTAACATAAGCCGGGACTCCTGTTAAGGTCTATCTCACTATAGAGTATATCAAATTCATAAAGGATAGTAAGGGTTTATATCCAAAAACTGCGACTCCAATGAATCCGTGCTGGCATTGGCTTCAGTGGCTGTTGCCACTGCGCCGGTAAGAGGTGTGATAACAATATTCCGGGGAGGTGCGGGGTTTTCTTCACCCGAAGGGTGAATGGATTTGTATTCAAAGTGTTGTTTTCGGGTTACGCCAGTATGGCGCCTGAGTCTGAATCGACATAAACCCGTGTTTCCAGGATAGGTGGAACGCACGCTGTAAGGCAAACTTACATATAAAGCCGCCAGTCACGATGGCGTGAGTATAAAGGGCGATCTTTAAATGTCATTTTAAAGTCGAGGGTGAATTAGTGAAACATTGCACCAATCGAGAGATTGGCGTGAATACGGTGAATGGCTTCCCCGATAAGCGGCGCAAGAGAGAGAACGGTGAGCTTATCGAGTTTCTTGGAATCCGGTATCGGAACACTGTCAGTTACAACCACCTCCTTGAGGGGGCAATGCGCAAGCCTTTCTGTTGCGGGATCTGACAAAATCGGATGTGTACAACAGGCATATGTCTCTTTGGCACCATGCTCTATGAGGGCGACTGATGCCGAGGTTATCGAGCCAGCCGTATCTATTTCATCATCAAAAAGAATGGCGTTCTTATTCTCCACATCGCCGATGACGTGGTGTGTTTCGGCGTGGTCATTGTTGTCGATACGCCGTTTCTCTATGATGGCTAGAGGGCAATTGAGCCTTTCGGCCATGTCTCGCGCTTTCTTGGAGATCCCGACATCAGTGGCAACCACAACCAGGTCATCCAGCTGTTTTTTTTCGAAGTAATCGCACAGTATATACAGGGCGGTTAACTCATCGACAGGGATACTGAAAAATCCCTGAATCTGACCGGCGTGGAGATCGAGTGTCAGCACGCGGTTGGCGCCGGCGACGGTTATAAGGTCTGCAACCAGACGGGCGGTGATGGGAACCCGGGGCTGGTCTTTTTTATCGGTACGGGAGTACCCATAGTATGGAATAACGGCCGTAATTCTCTCTGCTGACGCGCGCTTGGCCGCATCAATCATAATCAGGATTTCCATCAGGCTCCGGTTCACCGGAGTACTTACCGGCTGAACAATGAAGACATCACGTCCGCGGATGTTCTCCAGTATACGAACGAAGGTATTCTCGTTGCTGAACTGCGACACATCGATTTTGCCTGGCGGGGTACCCAGGTAGTTGCAGATGGCATGTGTGAGTTCGGGGTGGGTATTTCCGGTGAAAACCCTGAGTTCTTCAGCCAATTCTTTTGCCTCCCGGTGATGATTAGTGACGATCAATTTCCCTTATAAGCCGGTTCTCTCTTTTCCATCCACGCGGCAACTCCCTCTTCATGATCTTTGGTGAACATAGTCATGGCGGTCATAGCCGCGGTCATCTCGAGAGCCGTAGGCAGATCACTATCCAGGCCCCTGTAAACCAGTTGCTTGACAAAGCGGGTAACGATCGGCGGGCTTTTGGATATCCGCTCGGCCAGTGTAACAGTCTCCCTCTCAAGTTCTTCAGCCGGGACCAGTTTGCTTAAGATGCCGAGGTCAAGTGACTGCTGAGCATTTATCCAGTCACCGGTATAAAGTATTTCTAGCGCCCTATCGAGTCTGATTATTCGTGGAAGCAGGTAACAGGCACCGGAATCGGGAACGAGCGCTGTCTTTATCTGAGCGCTCATAAATCTGGTTTTCTCGCAGCCGATCCTGATGTCAACGGCGCATGACCAGTCGAAACCGCCTCCTACGGCGATCCCGTTTATCGACGCGATTGTCGGTATGGGCATGTTCCTGATTTTCTCAGTGATGCTGCACGCGGTTTTCCTGACCCATTTGCGCATCTTTTCCATATCCCAGCCGGCATACATCTCTTCATCGGCGATGTCTCCACCGCCACAGAATGCTTTATCACCTGCGCCGGTGATAACCAGAACTCGGAGATCTTCATCCAGGGCTACATCATCAAGAGCACTGTTAAGCTCCTCCATCATCTTCCAGTTTACCGAGTTGGCTCTTTCAGGGCGGTTGAGGGTAAGTGTGGCAATGTGGTTTTCCTTCAGAAGTTTAATAGTCTCGAAATCCACGGTTTCCTCCTCAGGCGTGAGGTAATGCAGGGACGAATTTACTATAACACAAGGCCTGAGTCAGAGCAATGAGTCAGATTGACATAAAAACAGCGATTAACAGAAATAAATGCGCATGCCTTCCCAGGCGCTGTTACACGGAGGGGGATGGTAACTCACAGTACACCGTTAACCGGAGATTCGCTTGCCGTTTGAAGCACACTGTGTAGTCAATGTTACTCAACGTATGGCGAAGCCGTCTGGTCAAATGGATTAGTTCTCATGGCGAAATTGAAGAAATACGGGTAGTTTACCTTGAGGTGCTGCATGTAGTCGAGCCACTGATGAACCATCCTGGAGTAAACGCGACGGATATCGCCGACAAGGTGTTCGCAATCGCTATCAGGAAGACTGCACAAATCACCTCTGGCGGCGAGCTCCTCGGTCAGGTGAAAAACGGCCTGGAGAAGATCAGTGAATAATTCATGTTCAAGTACAGTCGGGTTTTCCATCAGGCCAAGTAGAAAGTCACGTTTCCCAACCAGGAATTTACCAAGATTTTCGAGCTGTATATCCTTTCCGTTAATCTGATAATCATATTCACGGAGCTTTTTATCAACATGAGCGAATTCCTCTTGTGACCAGTTATCCTTTACTATTAAATCATCCCTGATACTATCCAGTTTCGGATCGAAATCCGAAAGGTATACCAGCAACCGTGTACCAACTTCGCTGAAGAAGGCGCCAATCACCATATTAAGCTTTTCCAGCCGCTGGCGTTTTTCCTTTTCGGTTAAGAGTCGATGGATAATAAGTGTGACGAGGAGAACCTCGACGAAAACGAAGGCGATATCCCCGACCATGAAGATGAATATATGGTGAGGATCGCGGAATATGGCATAATGTACCAGGTATGCGGCAATTGATGCCAGAAGTAAAGCTGCTCCGAGTATAATCCGCCAGTTAAGATTTTCTCTCAATTCCTGTTTACCTCGGAATTTTCAAGCCCCATCAAGGCTTATGTGCTGTTTTTTGGCGAACCAGCCCTCAGGGTCAGTGAGGTATTCCTCAGTATCAATCAGGCTCATATAGTGTTGTTTCTCCTCTTTCGCCAGTGAGCTGTAGAACCTGATCTCAGCCGGGTCAGTCGCCTGCTTACCGCGGTCTCTATAGAGCCTGAAGCTTTTATCCTCCATATCCAGCGCAATTCGAACGGCGTCAAGCTCTGTGGAGGCTGGTTCCGTTTTTTCTTCCGGGTTTTGCAGCACTTCGGAGAACAGCGTCTCTATTTTCTCGCCGGGACCGGCGGTGCGCACCTCTGCGGGCCATGGCTGACCCGCCTTGATTTTTTCGTATATCGTGCGAATCGCCTTTTGGTGTTCCAGTTCCTCATCGGCGAGTGTGCGGAAGAGGTTTCCGGCCAGAGTTGTCTGGCCCCTCTCAGCGGAATCCAGATAAAACTGCCTCCCATCCACCTCCAGTTGCAGAGCCTCCTCCAGAATCTCCAGGGTTTTTGAGGTTTCCGTCATTATTCATCCACCTCCATTTCCTCGAGGATCATATCGGCCTCGTTGCCACACACTTTGCAGACAAGCACCTTTCTCTTTGCTGGTTTGTCATGGTGCTCGGTGAGGCTGCTTTCCTCCTCTTTGATTATCATATTGGCTTCATTGCCACAGTTCTCACAGACGAAAGTATGTTTGTGTTCTTCCGGCATTTTCCTCCTCCTTCAATCGATACCAATGTTCGGGATAACCGGCTTGTATTACATTTTACCAGCTATTCTTTGCCCCAGCTCAAAGCATTGTTTAATTTCCGGTTTTTCCGGAACCCAGTTGACGGTAAAAGGCTCATCAACCAGCTCTACTCCCGCCAGTTCCAGCTCCTGGCAGATGGCCTTCGTGGCTCCGCCGCCCCACCCGTACGAACCGAAAGCGGTGCCAATCTTGTTCTTCGGCTTGAGTCCCTTAAGATAACACAGGAAGCCCGCGACTGTAGGAAACATACCGTTGTTGAGCGTAGGAGATCCTATTATCAGAGCTCCAGCGTCGAGTACATTAGTAATGATATCACTCTTGTCTGTTGCTGTCAGGTCGAACGATTTCACCTCCACGCCTTCGGAGATCAGTCCTTCCGCGATGGCATTGGCCATCTTCTCCGTGCTGTGCCACATGGTGTCATAGATGACAAGCGCTTTTCTGGCGGTTTTGCCTTCGGCCCAGTCAGAATAGGCGGAGATTATCTTCGCGGGATCAGAGCGCCATATCACCCCGTGATCCGGCGCGATGATTTTAATGCTGAGTCCGCTCAGTTTCTTGACAGCTCCCGGGATCAGGTGACCGAAAAGCATCAGGATATTGGCATAATACTTTGCTGCCTCCTGCATAACAACCGCCGGATCCACCTCATCGTCAAAACGCTTGGAGGTGGCAAGGTGCTGGCCGAAAGCGTCGCTGGAGAATAATATTTCATCATACGGGGAATAGGTAACCATGGAATCCGGCCAGTGGAGCATTGGCGTCGGGACGAATGTTAGCTGCCGTTTGCCAAGATCCAGGGTGCTTCCCTCTTTCACCGCGATCATCTGACGCTCAAAGCCGAAATGCTTTTTCAGGCCTGCTTCGCCTCTCTTCTCTGTTGTAATCAACTCGGCTTTCGGTGCCTCCTGTAGCATCATTGGAAGGGATCCGGAATGATCCATCTCCACGTGATTGGATATGATATAGTCGATGTCTTTGGGGTCGACCAGCTCTTTGATGCGTCCCAGCATCTCACCGAAGAACGGTTCCTTCACCGTATCGATCAGCGCGATTTTCTCATCCATGATGAGAAAGCAATTATAGGTGGTTCCCCGATGAGTTGAGTAACCATGGAAATTCCTTATATTCCAGTCAATAGCTCCAACCCAGTAAACCCTGTCCGTCAATTGAACAGTCGTCATTTATTTTCTCCCTGCAGCCGGGTTGTCTGATCCCGCGCGTATTATTCAATTTCTTTAAAAATCCTCTGTGGCATTCCACAGACCGGGCACTTCTCAGGCGCTTCACCTTCCACGGTATTGCCACAGTACTGGCAGACATATATCCGGTTTTCTTCAACAGCCTCGTTCCGTTCGACCTTATCCAGGAACGTGCTGAACAAGCCATGGTGGATCTCCTCCACCTGATTGGCCATGTCGAAGCTCTCCCGGGCTTTGTCGTTTCCGTCAGCTTCAGCCTGTTTGATGAAACCGGGATACATCTCGGTAAATTCGTGATTCTCACCGGAGACTGCCTGCCGAAGGTTTTCCCTGGTGGATTTGATTCCTTCGAGAACCTTCAAGTGATTCTTAGCGTGCACGGTCTCAGCGTCAGCCGCGGCCCGAAAAAGACGGGCCACCTGTTTATACCCCTCCTTATCGGCCTGTTCAGCGAAGAAGAGGTACCTTCGATTGGCCTGGCTCTCCCCGGCAAAGGCTGCGCCGGCGTTCTGGTCGGTCTTACTCATTTTTCCCTCCTGTCGACCAATAATTATTTACTCTGTAAATCGTCTTCGACCTCCTCGAATCTATTGTGGGAAGCTCCGCTCTTAACCTTCCTTCATTTTTTCGATTATCTCTTCGACTTCCTCCGCCCCCTCGGCGTACAGTTCCTCCTCTTCCGGATCCAGTTCTTTCAGGAGGCGCAGGAACTCGCCGGCATGTATGCGCTCCTCATCGGCGATGTCTTTCAACACCTCGATGGCAAGCTCGTTATCAATGGATTCCGCCAGTTGGATGTACAGTTGCACCGCTTCATATTCCGCCGCCACCATGAATCGGATGGCCCGAATGAGTTCAGCATCGGAGAGTTTGCGGTCATGTGCGAGTCCTGAAAATGGTGCTCCGAAATCAGGCATTTTTTACTCCTTTCAATTAAAATTTCTGGTGTTAATGCAAAAACCTCAAATCAATCCCCTCGACCCCCCAATTTTGGGGAGGTTTGTGTCTGGGGATACCCCCAAAATCCCCGAAGACGTTCATACCAGGATCAGTCCAGGTCAAAGCGGTCAAGGTTCATGACTTTATGCCACACCGCTATAAAGTCGTGCACGAACTTCTCCCGGGAGTCCTCGCATGCGTATACTTCCGCCAATGCCCGGAGCTGGGAGTTGGAACCGAAGATGAGATCGACACGGGTGCCGGTCCACTTGAGTTCGCCCGAAGCGCGATCACGACCCTCGAAAACGTCTTCGTCTTCCGAGGTTGCCTCCCACGACGTGTTCATGTCGAGTAAATTGATGAAGAAGTCGTTGGTGAGCGTCTCCGGCCGCCTGGTGAAGACGCCGTCCTGGGTTTGCCCGTAGTTGGCGTTCAGGACGCGCATGCCGCCGATGAGGACAGTCATCTCGGGAGCGGTCAGCGTCAGCAGTTGCGCCCGATCGACCAGCAACTCCTCCGCCCTTACGGCGTACTTGGCCTTCTGGTAATTGCGAAAACCGTCCGCGGCCGGCTCGAGTACGGCGAATGAATCCACGTCAGTTTGCTCCTGCCAGGCATCCGTGCGCCCCGGCGTGAAGGGAATGGTCACATCGTGACCGGCGTTCCTCGCTGCCTCCTCGACGGCGGCGCATCCGCCCAGAACGATCAGGTCGGCTAGCGATACCTTCTTTCCGCCGGCCTGAGCGCTGTTGAACTTCTTCTGGATTTCCTTAAGTGTCTCCAGCGCGTTCTTGAGTTGGGCCGGCTGGTTGACCTCCCAGTCCTTTTGCGGCGCAAGACGAATTCGCGCCCCGTTGGCACCCCCACGCTTGTCGGAGCCGCGGAACGTGGATGCCGAGGCCCAGGCGGTGGAGACCAGTTGAGAGACAGACAGTCCCGAAGCGAGAATTTTGCCCTTGAGGTCTGCAATGTCCTGAGCGTCGATCAGCTCGTGGTCGACCGCGGGCACCGGGTCCTGCCAGATCAGTTCCTCCGCCGGGACGTCCGGGCCGAGATAGCGCGATCGAGGGCCCATGTCGCGATGGGTCAGCTTGAACCAGGCTCTGGCAAAAGCGTCCGCGAATTCCACGGGGTTCTGCAGATAGCGCCGTGCGATCGGCTCATAGATCGGGTCGTAGCGAAGGGAGAGGTCCGCTGTGGTCATCATTGGCCGGTGCTTCTTCGACGGGTCGTGGGCGTCAATGACCATGTCCTCTTCGGCCACGTCTTTGGCCAGCCACTGATGAGCGCCGGCCGGGCTCTTGACCAGCTCCCACTCGTATTTGAACAGCACCTTCAGATACCCCATATCCCATTTGGTCGGGTTCGGCTTCCAGGCGCCCTCGATGCCGCTGGTGATCGTATCTCCGCCCTTGCCGCTGCCATAGCTGCTCTTCCAGCCAAGGCCCTGCTCCTCTATGGGAGCGGCCTCGGGCTCAGGACCCACATGGGAAGCATCCCCAGCGCCGTGGCACTTGCCGAAGGTGTGCCCGCCCGCGACGAGCGCGACTGTCTCCTCGTCGTTCATGGCCATGCGTGTGAAGGTCTCTCTAACGTCGCGCCCGGAGGCGACCGGATCGGGATTACCGTTCGGCCCTTCCGGGTTGACATAAATCAGCCCCATTTGCACGGCGGCGAGAGGATTTTCGAGTTCCCGGTCACCGGAGTACCGCTTATCGCCGAGCCACTCGGTCTCGCCCCCCCAGTAAACGTCCTCTTGCGGCTCCCAAACGTCCTCGCGCCCCCCGCCGAAGCCGAAGATCTTGACTCCCATCGACTCAAGGGCGCAATTGCCAGCGAGGACCATGAGGTCAGCCCAGGAGATCTTTTGGCCATATTTCTGCTTGATCGGCCAGAGCAGGCGGCGCGCCTTATCGAGGTTGGCATTGTCCGGCCAGCTATTGAGAGGAGGAAAGCGCTGGGTTCCATACCCCGCACCTCCACGGCCATCTCCCATACGGTATGTGCCTGCGCTGTGCCAGGCCATCCGGATGAAGAGCCCCCCATAGTGACCGTAATCGGCCGGCCACCAGTCCTGCGAGTCAGTCATCAGCGCAAAGAGGTCATTCTTCAGGGCCTCCAGATCGAGTTTCTTGAATTCCTCAGCGTAGTTGAAGTCCTCGCCCATCGGATCGCTCAGTGAAGGGTTCTGATGAAGGATCTTGAGGTTCAACTGGTTCGGCCACCAGTCCCAGATCGACATGCCCGCTCTGGTAGCTGATCCCATTATTGGGCTCTTACTGTCTTCATTCATGATTTTTCCTCCTTTGAGTATATCTTTTTTTGATGTAGTAACAATCCTTTCGTTTTACGACTACTCTCCCAACCACGGAAAACTGACGTAAAGGACCTACCAGACTTCCGGGTATCCGACATTCACAAAGGCACTCTCCATTCTGGCTTTGTGCTGTTTTTCCATGGTTGCCAGTTGCGTAAGCAACTCTTTCTGTCGCACATCCGTGGCGATACCTGCCATCCAGGTATAGAGTTCCATCGCCTGCTGTTCCTTTTTCATCGCCAAAGCAAACGCGTCGGCCGGCTTCATATTGGTCGAAAGATGCGGCTCATCAACAGATTCGGATACGTGGTAATCTGGCACATCCTTGAATTCAATTACGCTTGATTCAGACCGTTGAAAGTTCTCCAGAACTGCCCGATGCTGACCCTCTTCTTCAGCCAGCTCGGTGAACAGCTCCTTCAGGAATGTATCCCGCGTTTTCTCCGCTACTTCAAGGTAAAATTCACGAGCTTTAACTTCATTTCCAATAGCGAATGTCAATATATCATTGTACGATTTGCCCGCCATCCGTTTTCCCCTTTCCTGCTGTTATTTACGTAGTAGTTCGTTATCCAAACCTGGTGTTCCCTTAAAAATCTCAAACCAACTCCCTCGACCCCCGATCTTGGGGAAGTTTGTTCCAGGGCACACCGCCAGAAACCCCGACGGTGATCATCTGCCGCGCCTTTTTTGCAGTAAGGTCAGACTTTCCCGCCATATTTCGCCGAACCCATTGATTATCTGAATAACTCGATCATTTTTCCCGGATCTGTCGTAGGCAATGAGCAGGAGAAATTAAAGCAAACATAGGCAGTTGCTCGGCCATCGATACTGACAAGATCGCGAGTAAACGGAGCTATTTTGTGAATTTCAGGTGATGATTCTTCTACTGATTTATAAATCACCACCTTGTTAGGCAGAAATGTTTTACTCAGCTTCTGCAGCATGTTGTCGGTTCCCTCTGTACCGATATCACCCGCAATGACAACTTCGTAAGTGGGACCAGTGGCAAAGTTCAAGGCGCACATAAGCTGCGTATAAGCGACCGGCGCCTTTTCCACATCGTTTGAAAACGCCTTACCTATCCGTTCGGCTCTCTGTTCGAACTCAGAATTGGCGGTTATGCGGCCTAACCTCAGCAGGTTCATCATAGCCACAGAGTTGGCAGATGGAATCGCGCCATCATAGATTTCTTTCTGGCGAATGAAAAGCCGCTCACCATCGTCGGGTGTGGCGAAAAAACCGCCTTGTGTTTCATCCCAGAAGTGTTTCCTGAAATCCTGATCAAGTTGCAGAGCCGTGCTTAGATACCTGGTTTCGAATATGGCTTCATATAGCTCAAGCAAACCCCAAACGAAAAAAGCATAGTCATCAGCGTATGCGGATATAGCCGCCTCCCCATCGCGATATCGGTGCAGCAATCGGCCTTCAGGTGTACGCATCGTATTCAGTATGAAATCCGCCGCCATCCTGGCCGACTTCGCGTATTCCGGCTCGTCAAAAGCCTGTGCCGCTTTCGACAGCGCGGCGATCATTAACCCGTTCCAGTCGGTGAGAAGCTTGTCATCCTTGTGAGGATGGATGCGCTTTTGACGATGTTCGAACAGTTTTTGCCTGGCAGCTTTCCACCGGGATTCAGCTTCCTCAGACAATAATCCCTTTAAGTGCAGAATGTTATAGCCCGTCTCTTGCCGCGTGGCTTCTTCCCGGTAATTGCCTTCCGGGCTAATGTTGAATGTGTTTATAACTGAATCAGCTTCATCGCCCAGCACTTGCCTGATTTCATCTTCACTCCAGATGTAGAACTTCCCTTCTTCACCCTCACTGTCGGCATCCTCCGCGGAGTAAAATCCACCTTCAGGCGCTGTCATATCACGCAAAACATAGGTGATTATTTCGCGCGCAGTTTGCTCATATTTCGGGTTGCCGGTAGCCTGATAGGCCTCGGTATAGGCCGTCACCAGCATAGCCTGATCGTAGAGCATCTTCTCGAAGTGGGGAACCAGCCATTCCCGATCCGTGGAATAGCGATGAAAACCGAATCCGACATGGTCGTAGATGCCGCCGCAGCGCATGGACTGCAGGGTCTGTTCGACCATTTGCATCGCTTTATCGGCATGTGTGTTTTTCCAGTAGCGCAGGAGGAACAGCAGATTGTGCGGCGTCGGGAATTTGGGGGCGCTTCCAAATCCGCCATACTGACTATCAAACCGGGCTGCCAATTCCTCATAGGCGGAACTCAAGAGATGCGCTTCCAATTCTTCTCCAGGTGTGCCCGGTGAGATCTGCTGCACGGTAGAAGTTATTTTTCGGGCGGATTCAAGTAATTCAGATTTACGATTGATCCAGATGTCCTTTACTTTAGGTATTAAATCTATCATGCCGATACGGCCAAACCGGGTTTCTTTAGGGATATAGGTGGCGGCGAAGAATGGTTGCTTATCCGGCGTCATCATGATGGTGAGCGGCCAGCCCCCGCTTCCGGTCATCATCTGACAGACGGTCATATAGATGCCGTCGATATCGGGGCGCTCTTCACGATCGACTTTGATAGATATAAACGCATCATTCATCAACCGGGCGACCTGCTCGTCTTCAAATGATTCATGGGCCATCACATGGCACCAGTGACAGGTCGAATAACCAACCGAAAGGAAAACCGGCTTGTTTTCCTCCCTCGCCTTCCGGAACGCTTCATCTGCCCACGGATACCAGTCAACGGGATTATCCGCGTGTTGAAGGAGATAGGGGCTTTTTTCGTGGGCTAGCTTATTGGGCATGACATTACCACAGCTTTTGCCGAGTCAGTGATTGATGGCACCTTCCCGAAAGATGAAGACATACGATTCCCCGACTTCCACGCGCACCTCCCCACCCCGCGATTCGGCGTAAATCTCCCAGCTTTCCTTACCATCTTCCTGACAGCACTCGACGTTGGGGAAATGCCGATCCTGAATTCGGTCCAGCCAGCTTAGGTTCATGGGTTCCTTCAGGTGTTTGCCCGCCTCCGCATCGGCCAGTTTCCGGGCCTGATCAAAGGCCAAATCAGCATTAGATTCCAGCTTAACTGTTTTCATATTTCTTCATCCCTTCCAGCTATACCAGATTCACTTGACCAACCATGACCGGCTTCCCCTATTGCCAAACTAATTTCATCCATGGTCACAGAATCGGGTTTTTTAAAAGGTCACTTCCCCTGTTGGCAGATCAATTTTCATATCCTGTACCCCGGGCAAGCTCTGACGCGCCCCTGCGACATGGCGAACGCAGTTAACACAACTCATACCGCTTATGCTAATGGTTGTTTTTCATCCCATCCTCCCGGCTTATGAATCAGGCTGGCGGATGGAAAACCCGGCCCGCCAATTCCTTATCCAGATTCATCAGCGCCTCCTTATCATTCGCGGCGGATCTCACCCTATCCAGAAGCTTACCAGCGGTTTCCTCTTCTTCAACCTGTTCCTTGACATACCATTGCAGTAAGTCCCTGGTAGTACTGTCATTTTCCTCTTCCGCGAGATCAACCAGTCCTTGGATCAGTCCGGTAACGAATTTTTCGTGGGCCAGTGTATTTTCAAACATCGCCAGCGGCGAATCGAAGTCAATCCGGGGTTGATCGATGGCCATTAACCGGACTTTATTGCCACTACGCAGAATATAATCATAGAATTTCATAGCGTGGGCCATTTCTTCCTGATACTGGACCATAAACCAGTTGGCGAACCCTTTCAAACCCAGTGATGCGCACTCGGCCGACATCGCCATATAAAGATAACCCGAATACATTTCCTTATTAAGTTGAACGTTCAGCGCTTCGGCCATTCTTTCGCTCAGCATAAACCGACCTCCTTTCCGCCTGTCTCAATTACTTCAGATCGTGATAATCTGATACCCCGCCTCGATATATTTGGCCATCGCCGGATGGCCGGACATCTCATCGCAAATCGGTAATCCCTGCGCCCCGGCATCCGCCAGGGTGCCGGTTTTGCCGGAACACGCCTTACATACACAATCGACCAGATTTAGCTCTTTGACTCTGGCATAGAGATTGGCGAACGGTTTACTCGAATCGGCCAGATCTTTAATCTGCTGAGTGGCTGTTCCTTCGATCACCAGCTTGACCTCGTAACCTTTTTCATTCAAATCCAGTGTATTGAGCAGGGCATGAGCGAAACACACTGGCTCTCCTCTGAAGGCATAGATCACTATTTTCGGATTCATATCTTCATCCTGTTGAGCGAAAAATCTCGTTACGGAGTACACAAAGCATTTAACTTCCAGCTCTGTGTACTCCGTTTGAAATTTCGTAATACTCAGCTAGAAAGCCATTTCGGGCTTCCACTCTTTCCAGACCTTGCCCGCCAGATTAGGCCCTGGTTTAAGCGTGGGTTTTCCGGGCTGCCAGCCGGCCGGCGTCACCTCTCCTGTTGCCTTGACATGCTGATAGGCTTGAACCTGCCGGAGCAATTCAGCGAAATTTCGTCCGACTTCCGGTGTCATGACTTCCATCGCCACGATCTTGCCGTCAGGATCGATCAGAAAACGGCCCCGAATATCGACGCCGGCATCCTCATCATATACGCCATATACTTTGCCGATTTTGCCGCCGGCATCGGAGAGCATGGGGAAGGGTACACCGCCCTCAACCATCTTTGAGAGCTCTTCTTCCTGCCATATCTTGTGGGTGAACCGGCTATCGGTACTAAGTGAAAGAACTTCCACGCCCAGTGCTTTCAATTCCGGATACTTGACGGCAACTGCCGACAGTTCCGTAGGTCAGACAAAGGTGAAATCGCCGGGGTAGAAACAGATAACCACCCACTGTCCCTGATAATCCGATAATCTAATATTTTTGAAGCCCCCGTCAATGTATGCCGGGGCTTCGAAATCCGGTGCCGGTTTGCCAACTTTAGCAAGCACTCTGGGTACCTCCTTCTGTGGTGTACTGGGTGAGGCCGCGGATTCCTCAGCCTCGTCAGAGATGGGTCCTTTTGCCGGTGTTACGCATCCATCCACTGGTTCTGCCATTGTAATCGACCTCCAAAATCAGATTTCAATACAGTTCTGCCACAATCCGTGAATGTTGCAGTATGAAAGCGCGCAGATGGCTTTGAACTGATCTAATGGGGTATGGAAAGATATATTAGGGCTTGTAAATGCAGGACCGAAGGCGGCTCTGCCCAGGTCTACCACCTGGCCGTTATCCTTCTTTACCCCGAAGACCTCCAGCCAGACGATATGGTGCTCTACCGTGTTCGGATGCGGTGTTTCCTTCCCGATCACTACGTGAATCAGGTCGGTCTTATCCGATCCGTGCTCTTTCATGATCTCGATTGTCGGCACATGTTTTTCTTTCCCTTCAGCCTCCGCGCTTTTCAAGACTTCCGCAAATTGCATTTTTGACTCCTTTCTTTTATTTTTGCAAAATAACCATCATCTTTCGGGTTTCGACTAAACGTTTGCTCACATCTTATCCATATCCGGGCGATGATACGGGCTCGCCTCTAAAAATCCATCCCTCTGCCTATATCGGTTCGAAAACTTCTTTACCTGATCCGCATTGCGGGCATACCCAATCATCGGGCAAATTTTCGAAGGCTGTCCTCGGCGGGATGCCGCTTTCAGAATCACCAGCCTCCGGATCGTAAACATAGGTACACGTCGTGCACTGGTATTTTCTCATTCAGTAACCTCCTATTAATGCCGACGGATATGAATTTTGAACCGGCTTTTATGGCACACGCCACAGTCCCGCACATCAGGCGCAACTATTACAGGTTTTCTCCCGTAAATACCGGGCCTCACTACGTGCCATAAAAGCCGATATCGCGCTAAACCTTCTGAAACTCTTCTTTTCCCGCGCCGCAAACCGGGCAGGTCCAGTCCTCAGGAAGATCGTCGAACGGCGTTCCGGGCGGGATGTTACTCTCAGGGTCGCCAGCCTCGGGATCATAAACGTATCCGCATACCTGGCATTCATACTTATCCATTTTCAGTTCCCCCTTTATTTTTAGTTGGCTATCATCAACGCGGCAATGCGGGCAAATCCAGTCATCAGGTATGTCCTCAAGAGGCGTGCCTGGTGGTATATCACTCTCCGGCTCCCCTCTCGAAGGGTCGTATTTGTAACTACACACCAGGTATTCGCCCTGACATAGTATCGGCATCCCGTTTCTCCATCTATAATTGATGACGCTTGTTGTCCCACCTAATCCCATTGGTAGAACAAGTCGTCGTATATAAGTTCCAGCCTTTGTTTGTGCTTCAGCTCCGCGTGAACCAGATTTTCACATAACTCCTTTGCCTTACGAGTCCTCAGGGCGCCCATCATTCTGGAATAGAATTCGATGGCGTCCTGTTCCCGCTTCATGGCGAATAGGAGAACTTCCTGGATGCCGGCTCCTTCGGTGACCTTGTCCGGCCCGGTCAGGTGCTCGGTAATTTTAAGGTCGGCTATTCTGTCCTTATCGAATAGCGATTCCTGAACGCCCTTTTCCTTAAAATCCTTCAACATCTTAAGGTGATGGCCTTCCTCCTCAGCCAGTTCCCTGAGAAGCTGCCGGGCTCCCGGGTCTTCAATCCGCCGTGAGGCTTCATCGTATTGCGCTTGCGATGCCACCTCTTTATACATCGCTGTTTCCATTATTTCGTCCAGTTCCGTTGACATCAGGTAACCTCCTCAAAGCACAAGAATTTCTCTAAACAATGAACCCGGCATCCTGAGCGTATCTTCAGGTGTAGCGCATTTCGATGGTTTCTCTGTATCGCCTTTCAGATGTGAAGAACTGGTACTAAGAAACCTCCGATCAGCCCCCTCTTCAATCCCCCAATCACGGGGGAGTTACGAAGCCGCGGGACGCCCCCGCCCCCCGAAGTCACCTCTTATCGAGGAGGTCCCCTAATAATTCTCACTCAGTAATTCATAATAAGCTCGCGGGTGAGCGCAGGCCGGACAGGTTTCCGGGGCTTCCTTTCCCTCGTAAACATAACCGCAATTGCGACATTTCCACCTCACAACCTCGTCTTTCTTGAAAACGGTGCCTTCTCTTACATTCGCCAGAAGTCTCCGGTATCTCTTTTCATGCTGCTCCTCGACTTCGGCGATTTCCTTGAAAACCGTGGCGATCTCCTCAAAGCCTTCTTCGCGGGCGACCTGCTCGGCGTCTTTATAGAGTCTGGTCCACTCCAGTTTCTCGCCATCGGCGGCGGCCTCAAGGTTAGCAGCCGTATTGGATATTACTCCCGCAGGAAAGCCGGCTGTTATCTCGACCTCGCCACCCTCGAGAAACTCGAAGAATCGCTTGGCGTGTTCTTTCTCATTCTCCGCCGTTTCCAGGAATATCGCTGCTATCTGTTCGTAACCCGCCTTTTTAGCTACGGAAGCGAAATAGGAGTAGCGATTCCTGGCCTGTGATTCGCCGGCGAACGCGGCCAACAGGTGCCGTTCGGTTTTGCTGCCTTTCAGTTGCATTGAAGTTCTCCTTTCATGTTGAAAATGTCCGAGTGGACGCTAAATCAAATATGGAGGCCCGTTTTTAAAGGCCTTTTGAGAAACCGACTCGATAAAGTCCTCTTTGCTGGAAACGAACAGAAAATGGTGCGGCGATATACCCTAAAACAGGTCCTTTTCGCTTTCCTCGATTGTTCGCTGAAGTTCAGCTTCGAGATCGGGCGGGAGGCCTTCGATATCCACGTTCAGGAAGCCACGCACGATCATAGCAGTAGCTTCGTCGCGTGTTAATCCCCGTGCCATAAGATATTCCACCTCCTCTTCGGCGATCTTGCCGACGGCCGCCTCATGTGAAAGATCAACGTTGGCTACGCGGCCGACGAGCTCAGGGATGGCGTGAATGGTCCCCGCCTCACCAAGAATAAGACCGCGGCATTCCAGGTGCCCGATGACCTCCGGTTTATTTGCCTGGATATCCCCGCGGGCTATTATGGTTCCTCCGGTGGTAATGGTTCGGGAGATTATTTCGGCTCGTGCTCCCTCGGCGTCGAGAATTGCCCTTGAGCCTACATCCATAAAAGACCCTTCTGTAGCAACGAGCACACTGTTGAATCGAGCTATGGAGTTGGGCCCGACGAGATGGGCGGTGGGATACATTTGCATGGTCCGGACCGGTTTCATGGATATATAATTATTGAGGAAAACGCCATCTTCCTCGACTATAACGGTACTGCGTGGGCGAACCTCGATATCCGGTGCCCAGTTATGAATCATCGTAAACGACACAGTGGCACCCTTCTTTATATAGAACTCAGATACTCCGAGATGCAAACCCGCTGACATCGGATGAGTGGTGCAGCCGGTTATGATATGCAGCTCCGATCCCTCCTCGGCTATGACGATATTATGCACTCGTTGAGAAATGTTCTTATGCCCCAGGTAAAGACATGCCTGAACGGGAAAAGCCGATTTCACCCCCGGCAATGTTCGGATGAAGTAACCGTCAGTTTCGTTAATCTCCAGGCTGGCGGTATATTTGTCGGAATCTACTTTGACCGCATTCCACCAGTAATTCTCAAGCCATTCATATTTCCTTCGGGCTTCAGAAGTACTCATCACCTCGACGCCCTCCTGGAGGGTAGAGAAGTGAACCGGCTTCTGGTCCTTCTGGACAAAGGTGCCCGACCGCTGGCTTAAATCATCGAGCATGACCCCGGCCCTGAGCATGCTTGCCTTTTCTTCGTCGGGCAGTTTTGACGGATCCTCTTCGTACGTGTAGTCATCCCCATCGTCAGTGTACCGGCTGAGATCGATATCACTGCCTATTGCGGATGCTTTGTTGGCCGCACTCTGTGCTAAATCCCGTCTGTTCTGCTTGTTTATCTCTGGCATGTTCGGCACTCCTCGAAGCCGCGCTCCTTAATGCAATCCAGTATCTCTATCGATTCGCCATGGGATATAACCATTCCGTCAAGCATAACGTATCCCTTCCCGGCGTGCACGTAATTCAGTATATGACCGGTGTGAGTGATGATCAGTCCCGAACGCTGGCGCGTTCGGTGAAGGTCCTTTTGCAGCAGCTTGTTGGTCATCTCGCCGATAAGTCCCATATTTACCAGGTCGACTCCGGATTCGGGCTCATCCAGAAGCACCAGGTCCGGGCCCTGGGCCATAAGCTGCAGCAATTCCGAGCGCTTTATCTCACCGCCTGAGAAACCACAGTTTACTTCCCGTTCCATTAAAGTGCCCATATTCAGTTGCTCGGTAAGCCGATCAATTGTTTCCGCTTCCATACCAGATCCGGCGGAAGCGGCCACAAGGTCTTTTGTCCTCACACCCCTGACGACTGGAGGACGCTGGAATGACATGCCTATTCCCATTCTGGCGCGTTCGTCGAGACTTGCGCCGGTGATATCCTCACCTTTGAATATAATATTACCTTCGGTAACCCTATAACGGGGAAAACCCATAACAGCCATTAGAAGCGTGGTTTTACCGCTGCCATTCGGGCCGAACAGCGCCTGAGTCTCGCCGAGGCCAAGAGAGAGGCTGACCCCGTGCAATATCTCACTTCCCCCCACGTCGACTCTAAGGTTATTAATCTCAAGAATAGTCTCACTCATATTGTCCCCCGGTTCAAACAGATTTTTCTATTGCGCATTCACCGGCCACCCGCTGAGCAATTTTGCTGATAGCCTCGAATTATCACCCTTTCTAACAAGCCGCGGCTTTTCGCCACTTAGTTCGTAGATTAGAAATATCGGCGCGTTGCCGAAATGCAAGTCAACCATTCCGTCAGGTGTCGAGCTGGTTAGAGCGACTGTATGCGCGGGGGTTTCCGATTTGGATTCGGTAATGGGGGCGGGTTTGAAGAACTCTTGCGAGAGGTCTTTCCCCAGCAGGCCTATCGCGTCTGCCCTGCATTGCCGGCAATGCCGCATCTGTCGGATGTATTGTGATGCTTCATCCTGCGCCTGTTTTCGCTCCTTTGCGGCAGGTGGCTTTAGATGTGCGAACTTGTATTGAGGAATCAGCGGCATGATGTTTTGCATGAAAGCACCAAGCTCACTGGCTTTTTGTGCTATGGCGGTCATGTGATGATCGTTTACACCTGGTATCATCACGGAATTGACCTTGACCAGCATTCCTTTTTCAACCGCCATCATTATTCCGTCCAGTTGTCTGGAGAGGATCAGCTCTGCCCCCTCAATCCCGCGGTAGTATTTGTCCTCGTAGTATACCCAGGAATAGATTTCGGCCCCTACCTTTGGGTCAACGGCGCTCATGGTTACGGTAACCGTATCCACTCCCAGTTCATGCAGAATGTCTACTCTGTCAGGGAGCAAGAGTCCGTTGGAACTTACACAAAGGTGAAGCCCGGGGAAGGCATCCCTTGCCAGCCGGAACGTCTTAATTGTTGCTTCATTGAAAAGAGATTCTCCCGGTCCGGCAATCCCGATTGTGCATATGTTATCAAACCTGTCCGTTATCTGCCGCACTCTTTCCAGGGCTCCTTCCGGACTCAAAACCTGGCTGGTGACACCGGGCCGGCTTTCGTTGACGCAATCGAAATCCCTGAGGCAGAAATTGCATTGTACATTGCATTCAGGGGCTACAGCCAGATGAATACGCCCGAACACACGGGACGCCTCCCTGTTGAAGCAAGGCTGTCTGGCTATTTTCCTTTTTATTTGCGGATCAAGGCTTTCCTGAGCTATGTCGGTACCACAACCTCCACAGGAAAGCGGCTCAGGTGAATCGCTCATTTTGCTCCTCTCAGCTCTGTCGTGTGCAAGTCCCTTTATCCAAACGAGTCAATATCATGATAACATATATGGAAAATCAAACTCCCAACGATCCCCTGTTACACCCAATTTTAAGCCGGGGACCTCACCGGGTTCCTTAAGTCACCACATTTCAAACATAACCGCTGGGATTTTGATCGAACTGATTTTTACAGCTGCCATCACAGAAACAATATGTATTTCCGGCGTAATCGCTGGTGAATGTTGATGATTGCCCGGGCATTCGCGTGCCGCACACCGGATCCCTTGTAACGGCCGTACTGGCTGTAACGCCTGATTTTTCAGCAGGCATAGACCCACCTGATTTTGGGGTAAATCTCCGTAGTCGGAGTGAATTGGAGATGACTGACACCGAGCTGAACGCCATGGCGAGGGCCGCATAGACCGGACTGAGCAGGATCCCCCAGGTGGGATATAGAATTCCAGCGGCAACCGGAATTCCCATGGAATTGTAAAAGAAAGCCCAGAATAGATTCTGCTTGATCGTACGCATAGTCTGCCTGCTCAGATCCATCGCCGCAACCACGCCACGAAGGTCGTCCCTGATCAGTGTGATGTCCGAGGCCTCCATAGCCACATCGGTGCCCGTCCCGATGGCAATGCCGATATCGGCCTGAACAAGTGCCGGCGCATCGTTAATCCCATCGCCCACCATTGCGACAAATTTCCCTTCGTCCTGTAATCGTTTTATCTCGTCCGCCTTCCCTTCGGGCATTACCTCGGCTAAAACCCGGTCAACTCCGACCTCACGGCCGATGGCTTCCGCGGTCAGCCTGGAATCACCGCTCATTATGGCCACCTCAAGGCCCATATGATGTAATCGATCAATCGCCTCGGCTGAATGTTCCTTAAGTGTATCGGCTACCGCGATGATACCTGCCGCCTTTCCATCCACGGCCATCGTCATTAGCGTCTTTCCCTCACTGGCAAGACGCTCGAACGGTACCTGGAGTTCCGCAACAGGAATTCCCTCTTCCTCAAGAAATCTCAGGTTTCCCAACAGGATAGCTCTCTCGCCCGCCCGGGCTCGAATACCCCTTCCAGGAACGGCCTCAAAATGGCTGACCTCCGTAATATCTATTCCTTTACTAATGGCCTCGTTTAAAATCGCTTCACCCAGGGGATGTTCAGAGCCACGCTCGGCCGAGGCTGCCAGCCTGAGCACGGCCTCGCTACTCATTTCGCTAAAGGGGAGTACGTCTGTTACAACAGGCGCACCCCTGGTTAATGTCCCGGTTTTGTCGAAAACCACAGTATCTATTCTGTGAGTCGTCTCCAGGCTTTCTCCCCCTTTGAACAATATGCCAGACTCCGCTCCCTTGCCAGTACCAACCATGATCGCCGTCGGTGTCGCGAGCCCCAGAGCGCACGGACATGCTATGATGAGCACTGCAACAAAAGCTAACAGTGAGAATGGGAAACTTTCAGGGGTGACAAAAAACCACATCAGAAAGGTGACCATTCCTATAACAGCAACGGTCGGCACGAAAACACCTGCCACTTTATCAGCGAGCCTCTGTACCGGAGCCTTCGAACCCTGCGCGTCCTGGATAAGCCGGATTATCTGTGCCAGCGCGGTATCCCTTCCCACCCTGGTGGCCTCGAACTTGAAACTTCCGGTCTTATTGATCGTAGATCCGATCACCTCGCTGCCGGTTTGCTTTTCCACCGGAATGCTCTCGCCTGTGATCATGGATTCGTCTACTGCGGAATACCCTTCTCGAATGATTCCATCAACGGGTATTTTCTCACCTGGTCTTACCAGTAACAAATCACCTATCTGAACCTCATCAACCGGAACATCAATTTCACCACCATCCCGGAAGACCCGGGCGGTATTTGGGCGGAGCCCCATCAGCTTCCTGATCGAATCGGATGTCCTGCCTCTGGCGCGGGCCTCGAGCAGCCTTCCAAAGAGTATGAGGGTAATAATCATGGCCGCGGTATCGTAGTAAACTTCGAGCGATTGGCCCGAGGTCGATATGGAAGCGGGAAAGAAGGTGACGGCGAAACTGTAGAAGAACGCAGCCGATGTACCTACGGAGACCAGGGTGTTCATATCCGAGGTTTTACGCTTCAGAGCGGAGATGAATCCTTTATGGAACTGCAAGCCCGCCCAGAATTGAACCGGCACGCAGAGAACGAACAGGATATAGAACATGGTCTGCCTGGAGATTTCATCCAGCAATGGTAACTGCTCGTATCTGCCCAGAACCATTATCAGTACGGCAAAGACAGCGCTTACGATGAACCTGGTCTTTGAGCGGCGATATTCGGCCTCCCGTGCTTCCTGCTCAATATCCCTCTGACCATTTTCCGGAGGCAGCTCAAGCGGTGTGAATCCCGTCGATGAAATCGCCTGTTTCAGTTCTGCGGGACCGATCATTTCAGTCAAGTAATCTACGGTTGCCCGCTCTGTGGCGAGATTGACGCTGGCGGAGATTACCCCATCGAGATTATTGAGGGCCTGTTCCACACTATTGACACAAGCGGCGCAGTGCATTCCCTGAATAGGGATGGTGACCTTAGCGGTTCGGGGCTGGTATCCAAGCTCCGCGATCCTGTCAGCCAGCAGTTTCGCGTTCACTGTTCTGGGGTCATAGCGCACAGTGGCGCGCTCCGTGGCCAGATTGACAGAGGTATCTATTACCCCGGAGACGCGGGATAACCCTTTCTCAATGCTGGCGGCACATGCGGCACAGTGCATTCCACCAATAGGAATTTCAATCTTTTTCTCAACCATTTTCTTGTATTCGGATTCTGGTTCTTTGCCGGAAATCCTGTATGCGAGAATCCACTTCTCGCATACAGGTCTGATTAAGCTACCCGGTTGGCATGGCCGGGGTTAGCCTTCAACCAGTTTCATGTTCTTCCCGCAACAAACAAGCGTACCACCACCCACCTTGCTTACCACCACTTCGTTTCCGCATATGTTGCAGACATACCTCTCGCCCTCTTTTTTAACCGCCATTTCTTACCTCCTTAAGATTCTACTGCAAAGCGTTTCCCGGCCTCGAAAGCGTCTTCCAGAGCAGTGGGATGCTCCTTTATCGCGCCTTTGGCATCTATTTGTGAGTAGGTTGCCTCGTCAACGAGCTTAGCGTCGATGACAATGAACCAGCTCTTGATTGTGGTTCTGGCACCGTCGAACAGGTTTTTGAACTTCGTTCCCCCGACGGAGATGAAAAAGCCCTTGCGGGACCCACCGGCATTAAGAGCTACGGGTTGTTTAAGAACGTATTTAAGTGCCCAGAGAGCCTGACATCGATCTATCATGGCCTTTGTCTGGGCGGTTAGTCCCATAAAAAACATGGGGGAGGCTATGACTATGACGTCCGCCTCTCTCAGTCTGGGATAGATTGATTGCATGTCGTCGTCTATGACACACTTACCTTCTTTCAAGCACCCGTCACAGTGCCGGCATGGTTCAATATGCATTTCGCACAGCACTATTTTCTCGACGTGTGCTCCGGCGCTTTTCGCTCCCTCCAGGGAACGTTCCAGAAGAATATCGGTATTTCCCCCGCGACGAGGGCTGCCGGCTATGCCAACTATCTTCACTGTTTACTACCTCAAAATCAAATTCCCAGCTTCTCCTTCAGAAGCGGCTGGTTAAAGCCTACCACCACATCATCACCTATCACAATAACCGGCACACCCATTTGCCCGGAGACATTTATCATCTTTTCACGGGCATTTTGGTCTTCAAGAACATCGAAGTTGGTAAAAGGGATTCCGTTATCGATAAGCCACCGCTTTGCCCTTTTGCAATGGGGGCACGTTGAAGCCGAGTACATCAGGATACCATTGATCTGGTTCAATTTATCTCCTTTAAGGGCGATTTTATTATCGCTTCAATCCGCGGAATGTGATTTTTATCACATTGGCTTGAAAATGTTCGCAATCCTGGGGAAATCTCTTATTGAACCCCCTCTTTCCCCAATCCCGGGAATATTTTTAAGCGGAAGGAACACCCTGACATCAAGAAGTCACCACTTGCTTCAATAGGTTCCTTTGTAACGTTTCTTAAGTGCCGCTATAATTGCGCTGTTGAACCTGGGAATATCGGCCGCTTTGCGCGAAGTTATGATGTTACCATCCTGGACCACTGGTTTGTCCACCCAGTCAGCACCGGCATTGACCAGGTCAACAGATACTGATGGCCAGGAAGTAACCTTTCGACCCCTGATAATATCCGCTGATATCAACATCTGAGGTCCGTGGCATATGGCTGCTATGATCCTATCCTCCCTGTCGGCCTCCTTCACCAGGTTTACCATTGAGACATACATGCGCATTTTGTCGGGTGCATATCCGCCGGGGATGACGATAACATCGAATTCGGAAGCACTTACTTCATCAGCGGACACGTCTGACCTGATCTTTACCCGGTGCCTTTTGCCTCTGTAAGACCTGTTTGACTGGCTTCCGACTATAATTACCTTGATTCCGGCGTCTTTCAATGCTCTCATGGGTTCAGTAAGCTCAGCGTCATCAAAATCCTCTTCAACAAGTATAGCCGCCCGATTACCCATAAGCATGTTCACTTCCTCCGGCCCTCTTAAGGCACCCTTATTTAAATGGTATACGATTGCATATTTAGTAATCATAAAAGGGAGCCCTAAAAATATTACAGATTTGTAACATTCCTTCACACCCGTATGCTGCCGTTGACGCTTCTATCCAAAAATGCTCTGCGATGATCTTTTTAACTCATCGCTTCACTTACCTGTGTCGGGAGCGCGGTGGAAAAAGTGGATTCTATACAATTGATATCTGCCAGAGCCCGGTTATTTAGGGGAAGTTACACCACATTGGCGTTACAGGACCGGCAAAAACCTCAATACTCCAGAAGCAACCGAAATTTTAGCAACGGTCCTTTAAACGCAACCCATAGAAAAACGCACAAATGAGCGGTGATAAAGGTCACATACATCAGTGAGCTTCATCGGCGAGAATAATTGCGTGAAGTTTTTAACGCAGGTAAGGTGGTAATTATGAGAGAAGAGAATTCGGCGCGCGAAACGCTGCACAGGGAGAATGTGATGTGTCCCGGTTGCGGAAGAACATTGAGGCTGGATATGTGCCTTTCCCGAATGGAGGGTATATTATACATATGGTTTGAAGGGCTCTGTCCCGATTGCTGTCACAAGATCGTCGATCCCATGCCAAGGGCTATGGTGAACGTGGATGAACATCTATGGAAACTTATATCCAATTGAGAGCGGATTGACTCTCAGCTCCTGGAGTGCTCACGGCGCTTCGATCATGTATCCCACTTTGGGTATGGTGGAGATGATCCTGGGAGCGTCCGGGCCGATTTCGAGCTTGGCTCTTAAACGGCTCACCCAGGTACGTAGAATCTGTACGTCATCCCGGTATTCAGGCCCCCACACTGTTGTCAGCAGTTCCTCGTAAGTCATCAGCCGGCCCGCGTTTTGAGCGAGCTTGCTGAGGAGAAGCCATTCGATACGTGTTAGATTCGTTTTGTTATCTCCAACGGAGACACGGCATTTCTCCAGGTCTATCGACACGTTTCCAATAGCGAGGCATTTTACCGGCCCTGTTCTATCACTACCTTCTGACCGGCGCTTAACCGCCTCGATTCTGGCGACCAGTTCTTCCGGATTGAAAGGCTTGGCCAGATAATCATCAGCGCCCAGCATCAGGCCCTTGACTTTATCGGTGTCGTCACCCCTGGCGCTGAGCACGATTACAGGTATCGAGGAAAAGCTTCGCAATTCCTTTAAAGTCTCAAACCCGTCCATACCCGGCATGATAATATCCAGAACCATCATATCCGGCTCTTGAGCACGGGTCAGTTCCAGGGCTTCCTTTCCATTATCAGCGGTCATTACCTCATATCCGGAGGCCCGTAATTTCGAGGTGAGGAAGGTTAGAATTCGCCTCTCGTCATCGACTGCCAGTATACGAAATCTTCTGGTCAAGGCGCGCTCCCGAGTAAACTTGCTTGGACTTTATAATAGGCATATTATCGGTGGATGTCAAAGTGGGTCGGATTTAATTGTCTTGAGTGTTGACCGGTGTATTTTGGCGGAATATAATCAACAGCAGTCTCTGAAGGCCGGAACAAGATATGATCAATCCAGGAGATATAAACGCCGGTGAGTTGTTGACCGTATTGGAGAACTTACCCGCGATCGCTATATTACTCGATGAGAAGGGGTGGGTAAGGTTTGGCAATAGCGCTTTTGCCGGGAGCACAGGCCGTTACCGTGATGGGTTCGAGGGGAGGTGTGGTGGAGAAGCTTTACAGTGCGTTAACGCGATCGGAAAACCGGATAATTCTGGTTTCGTGCTGAAATGCCACGAATGTGCGGTTCGAACAGCGGTGATGAATACAATCAATAATGGGGAGAAAGTTTCCAGGGTTGAAGCGTTAATCTATGTGGATCGAGGTAATGGGGCAGAAGAGCTCTCGGGACTTATTTCAACCAGTACTCTGAGTGTGGCGGGTGAAAATATAGTGCTGTTGTGTGTTGATGATATTACGGAACGCAGGCAGGTCGAGGATGCCCTCAGGAGGAGTGAGGAACGCTACGCTCTGGCTCAGCAATCAGCGGATATCGGTAGCTGGGACTGGGAAATACCCAGCGGCAAACTGGAATGGTCCGAGCGGATAGAGCCCATATTCGGGCTGCCTCGCGGGGGATTCCCGGGGACTTATCAGGCGTTCCTGGAAAGAATCCATCCTGATGATCTCGCTTATGTTCAGGAATCCGTCGACGCGGCTTTAAATGAGGATGTCGAATACGATATAGATCATCGTATAATCTGGCCCGATGGCACCATCCGCTGGGTATCGGAAACAGGCAGGGTCTTTCGTGATGAACGAGGCAATCCTGTACGTATGCTCGGGATCGTACAGGATATAACTGAGAAAAAGCAGATAGACCAGTTGAAAGACGAGTTTATTGGACTCGTATCCCACGAACTGCGTAATCCCCTGACGGTGATTATCGGTGCCATCAATACGGTACTGGAAGAGGGGGAGTTCTTATCCCCTGAGGATACAAATCAATTGCTGGCCGATGCTTCCCTCGAGGCGGATTCGTTATCCCACCTCATCGGCAATTTGCTTGAGCTTTCGCGGATACGTTCCAGGCGCTTCATTTTATATCCGGAACCTATTAATATTCAAGAGTTGATAGAGAAGGTTATAGCGAAAATAAAGCGTAAATGGCCTTTACGCGAAGTGGAGGTGAACATCTCTGGTAATGTGGGTTCGGTAAGGGCTGACCCGTTGAGGGTTGAGCGCGTCCTGTACAACCTCGTGGAGAATGCCATTAAGTACTCACCTGAGGGAAGCCAGATAAGGATATCAGCGAGTTTGAAAAAATCCAGTGTTGTAATCGGGGTTGAAAACCAGGGTGACGGAATATCTTTGGAAGATCAGGCAATTCTGTTTGAGCCCTTCGAAAGACTGCAAAAGCACAGGAGCGATGGTATCACCGGCAGCGGTGTTGGCCTTTCTGTCTGCCAGAGGCTGGTGGAGGCCCATGGTGGCTACATCTGGGTGGAGTCCTCTCCGGGCCGGGGCTCCACTTTTTACTTCACTCTGCCGCAAAGATGAGCGGTTAATTGGTGTGGGTCATATCATCCATCGGGTTATGGGGGTGCTTTGTTTGCCTCATCTACCCTGAACAAAACAAACCGTGTCGCTATGGGACCGAAGATCTCGAACAGAACCGTGGAGGCTATCACAACGGGTAGAACGGTATCTGCGGCATCAGGCATTTTCTGAGATGCCACCAGGGCCATTCCAAGGGCGACGCCGGCCTGGGGCATTAAAGATGCGCCCATCCATTTACGTATGTAAGGGCTTGAATGGCTCAGGTAGCCCCCTGTCCACGCTCCAAGTATTCGGCCCAGTATCCGGAAAACCACATAGCCGGCGCCGACTACGACTATTCCGGATAGCGAATCGATCTCAAGTGAAGCGCCTGCCAGGAGGAAAAAGATGATCATAAACGGCCAGTCTATACCCTCAATAGCGTGAAAGGGCCTGTGTTGGCGACCGAAGTTGGCAACTACAGCGCCCATGACTATAGCGGCCAATAGGAACGACACCTCGAGCCATATAGCTATCCCGCCACAGAGGAATACCGCGCCCAGGGCCTCTGCCAGTGTGCGCTCGCCAGGCTTGATCCGGCCACTTAGATAGGCGAGCGGGATACCGAGTATGACGCCGAGTATGAAAGCCCCGCCTATATCCCGTATTCCATCGATCATCAATTCCGCGCTCCCACCATCACCCCCGACCATCTGCGCTGCGGTGAGCATAACGCTGAACATGAGAAGACCCCACACGTCATCAACTGACACGATTCCCAGCAGGACCCTGGTAAAGCGCCCATCCGCCTTAATCTCACTTATTACATCGCTGGTTGCGGCCGGATCGGTGGCCGTAGATATGCCGGCGAGTAGCAGCGCGATAACCAGGGGTTCCCCTATTAGTGCGAGCCCTGCCAGTGTCACCGTGATGGTGGCAATGACAACGGTAATTGAGATAATCAGTACGGCTTTTCCATGTTCACGCAATGCCGATATCGTCAGCTTTTCACCAAGTAGAAATCCAACCATAACAAGCGCGATATCGGCTATAGCTTCGAACCACCTGTCACTCATATCAGGAAGGATATCAAGGGCATGAGGCCCGATGGCAATTCCGAGGATTATAAGAAATGTAACCCTGGGGAGAGGGGCGCGACGACCGAGAAAGTCCGTGAAAAGGCCGAGAAGAAGCAGTCCCCCCAGTGTGATCAGGGTGATGCCTACATCTTCCATTTGCAAGATATCATGGCACAAATCGGGGAGAAATGAAAGAGAGATTACCGGGATTGAGGCTCGACCGGCAAGGGGGTTCTTACTACGAGGGTGGCAGTTTCAAACGTGCTCACAGGAACCCCCTCCTGATTACTTACCACCACCGAATGCAGCAGGATACCGCGATCCAGGCTGGTTTTTGAAGGACGCTTTTCGATGCATTCCATAGTAAGAGATAGCCGGTCTCCCGGGCGTACGGGATTCGGCAACCTCATCCGGTCCCAGCCGAGTCCGCTGATGACGGCAATGCCTTTTCCGGCACGGTTAAGTAACCAGAAGCTGATGGCTGTAATGTGGGACGCGGAAGCTATCAATCCGCCAAAGGGGCTTGATTTGGCCTTTTCCTCATCAATATGAAATGGCTGTGGATCCCATTTTCGCGCGTACTCAATGATCTCCTCTTTGGTAACAAGGTATTCCGGAGAGACCTTTTGCTCGTGGAGTTCGATATCTTCAAAATAAAGCTGTTGCACTTTCTCTATTCCTCTGAACAGATTTGCCGGGACTTATGCTCGCTTTCAGGCCTGTTGCTGCGGCACAGGGCGCATTTGTCGTCACCGCAAAACATGCACTCAGCACAGTCTTCACAGTGGTGCTTCCTGGGCGCCCCCTCCTTTGATTCGGGAACATACAGTTTCCCAGGTACTATGGTGGTTTTAGTGAATTTCATTCTACATTACATTATACAAAATTGTTTACCAATTGATGCTGTGATCTGGATCACTTTTTAAGCAAAAGCCAGTCTTTTCGCCGGAGGGATCAATTGTTTCAGCTGGGAGGGGGCAGAACCTGCGTAAGGGTTTTCAGGGCAAATTGAACTTTAGCGATTACAGGGAATATAATGTGTAATATCATGAAGAACCCCGAGCAGGCGTCAGTGGAGGCCATGCTTTTAAAAAGGGATTACCAGCGACTGGTTGAACTGTGCCAGGCTCGGAAATTCGCCTGGAAAGCGCTGCACTCAAAAATATATGAAGGGGATGAAAAGTTGTCATGGCCTGCGGTAGAGGCTATAGCAATGGTGATGCGGCAATGGTGGGAGCAGGGAGGGGAGGCTAAGGTCAGGGAGTATATCAGGAGACTGTTCTGGGCGCTTAATGATGAGTCGGGAGGGATAGGCTGGAACGCGCCCCAGACAATTGCGGAAACCATCGTACTGATTCCCGAACTGCTCGATCCCTACGGCAGCATGATGATAGACAGGACCATTGACGAGAAGTTGCTGGTTCAGGGCGGGTTGTGGGGGATGGGCCGCCTGGGAAATAGAATTATAAACTCGGTGGATTTCTTCCAGGAGAGAATTCTGAGTGTTTTCAAGGGAAATGATCCGCAGAAGCTCGGGCTAGCCGCCTGGGCGATGGGGGAAGTGGGGTTTGAGAAGGCGTTGATCCACCTGACATCGCTCCGGGGGCGAACTGAGCCTGCCAGAATATATATTGAAGGGGAGTTCTACTCAAAACCGGTTGGTCAATGGGCGCAGGAGGCTGCGTACAGAATTCAATAATCGGGTTGCTCGACTAAAAAGGCTCATAGCAGCAGTTCTCAGGCGAAAATAAACATTTCATACTTATTGAATTCATTGATTATTCCGGCCACCCGTTTGCGTTTTCGCTGCGTAGCGTGAAATATCCACCCTTACGGTCTTCCATATCGTTTTGCCTGAACCGCTTGTGTAACCGTTTCATTCATTTTCATAGTTCTCTAACGAATTATGGAATTACCCTTTTCCTTGACGCGGCTGATTAGATATGATATGTTGATAAAGTCGATAAACAATAACAACAAATATTATTCGGATAAAAAACTATGAAGATTTCCACCAAAGCAAGATATGGCGTCAGGACATTGATAGATGTGGCATTACATCAGGGGGAAAGGCCTGTCCCGCTTAAAGACATAGCAGGCAGGCAGCAGATCACGCTCCCATATCTGGAGCAGATAGTTCCTTCGATGGTAAAGGCCGGCTTCTTGAGAAGCATACGTGGGCCATCAGGCGGAGTAAGGCTGGCGAAATCTTCAGAGAATATCAGAATCAGCGAGGTAATAGAGGCCATGGATGGCTCAATGGCGCCGGTTGACTGTGTCGATGATCCGGAGATCTGCGAAAGGTCTGACCAGTGCGTTACATGCGATGTATGGACCAAAATAAAAGAGGCTGTTGACGGGGTTCTGGAGTCGGTGACACTGCGGAGTCTGGTCGAGCAGCAAAGGGATAAGCTGAGAGAAAAGAAGGATGCCCGATGACCATGATAATAGAGACGGAGCGAAACGGAGGAGAAAAATGAAGTTCGTTGAAGATCTCGGCCGAAGGATGAAGGATAGAGCAGGCGAGTTGCGAGAACTGAGTTCGGGAGGTACGAAGGTAGTCGGGTACTTTCCAGGCGGTTATTTCCCTGTCGAACTGGCGTATGCCGCCGGAGCTGTGCCGGTCGCGTTGAACCGAGGGGGTGACCATGAAGCGGTAGAAATCACAGGCTCTTACATGTCCCGATGGATATACACATTCGGGCGCGCCAATTTCGGTTACAAACTTCTGGGAAGCGAACCGGTTTATGAGAATATCGATATCTATTTTATTCCAATAACCGATAATCACGTACGCATGGTGGCTGACACATGGGATGTCTTCACCGATGTTGAAGTGTTTCGCTTCGGTGTCCCCCACACCAGACACGAGTGGTCCGTCGATTATTTCCGAAACGGTATGGAAATGCTTAAAGCCCGGCTGGAAGAACTGACGGGCAACCAGGTTGATGATAAGAAGCTGAATGAAGCGATAGAATACTCCAACAGGGAGAGATGGCTGTTTGAGGAACTTCGTGATATGAGGAAAGCCGAGCCTCCGGTTATATCCGCCCGCGATTTCGTAGCGCTCAACCACGCATCGCTCATGCTCGACAGGAGTGAGATGGTGGAGCGATTACAGAAAATAGTGAATGAATTGAAAGAAGGTGGTCGGCCTGAACCGGCGAGACCACGCCTGATGCTAATGGGGACAACGCTGGCATATGGTGACTACAGGATACTGGATATGATTGACACGGCCGGTGGTGATGTGGTGGTAGAGGAGTTCGGCGAAGGTGTGCGGCCTTACCAGCAGCCGGTAGCCATTAATGGAAATCCGATGAAGGCACTGGCGGAGACATATTTCTCGACAAGGGTTCCACCGGCGTGGTTCAGGCCCAATGTTGAAAGGCAGGAGCTGGCCGTAAAACTGGCCAGAGAATACGCCGTCGATGGCGTAATCTGGTATCAGATGATGAACAGGGAATCTGACGAATTTGAATCTTACTGGTATCCGGAGGTCTTTCGAGAAGGGGCGGGGGTCCCCATGCTGAAGCTGGTCTCGGATTATGATTCAGTTGAGAGGGGATCTTTCCAGACCCGGCTCGAAACTTTTATGCAGATGGTAAGGAGGTAATTATGTACTACAGGGAGCTTTTCAGGCTTTGCAACTACTCTAACGAGGAAATAGAAAGAGAAGCACCGCGTATCGAAAAAGTATTCGAAAGGGCGGGTATAACTGAGGCGGACGTCGACCGTGCCATTGAAAGATTGAACAGGCATTTCTGGATGGAATCGGAAGGTGTGAGGAAGATATGGGGTATATGGATGAAGCAGTTCATCGACCTGGCGCTGTGCCGCGAAGAACATGAAAAGGTGGTGTTCTATACATATCCCCTGGAGCCGAGAATGGGGACATCGATAAATCTGGCCGGGGATTACTATGCCGCGACTCCCGAGTTCGTAAACATGTTCATACTGGGGCTCATGTTCGGACTCTCCGATTCCTATTTCGATCTCGCCGAGGCAAACGGGATGACGCCGGGAACCGGCATGTGCGGTGCCAACAAGATGAGGCTGGGAGGTTTCCTAAAGGAGCTGAATCCCATGCCGGATGTCTTCCTCGTCTCCAGCTTCTTCTGCGACAATGAGGCGAAAACGGATGAGCTGATCAGCTATCACTTCAAGGGTGTGCCTCGTATAATTGTCGACAACGTTCTGGATTCCAACTGGGATGTGTATCCGAACAACTATCCCTATATTGAGGATCATAAGGTCAAATACTTTGCCGCGGAGTTGCAGAATGTTATTACTCAGCTGCGGGAGAATTTTGGCATCGATGTAAAGCAGGATCACCTGAACCAGGCACGCATGGAGATCGGTAAACTCTACCTCGGTTTCCAGAGGGTCCTCGAATGTCAGAAAGCGGACCCCATGCCGATAGGAAACAACAATCTGCTGTTATTTTACATGATGATCACTAATCCGGAGCGTAGAACCATGGAAGAAGGCCTTGATGCCATAAATCTGCTGGCCCGCGACGCTGAGGCAAGGGTGGAAAAAGGGGAGGGGGTGACACCGAAAGGGGCGCCGAGAATCGCCTGGACCATGCCGTGGTTCACCGATCCGTCTATCAATACCATGGTGGAGGAAACCGGCATTGCGCCAGTGGTGGCGCCATTCTTCTGGGTGCATCCATCGGATATGACCAAAACCGATTACAAGGGATTTGAAAAGACGGCCGTGGCCTTCATGCGAATGGGTATTATGCATAGCACTTCAGGCTTGATCTTTCGCCTTACGGAGTGTGTCAGGCATTTTAACCTCGACGGCATGATCTGGAACGGGATGTATTCCTGCCGGCCGACCGGTGGCCCGGCTCCAATAGTCAAGAAACTGGTGGAGAAGGAGACCGGAGTGCCTGTATTGATAATTGAGACAGACCAGATGGATAGCAGAGATACAACCACGGAGATGCTGCGCACAAAAATCGAGACCTTCGCCGAAACCCTGCGTATCAGGAAACAGGCACCGGTTGTGTAGGCAGTCATAACAGGGTGGAAGGGCCGTAAGCGGTCGCACAGGGGCTTGATCAGGGCTTCCGCAGCGAGAAAGTCGGAAAGGAGTTCAAATGGAGACAACACTTAAGGTAAAGGGAATGTCATGCGAGCACTGCGTTCAGCGGGTAACGAAGGCGCTTCAGGGCGTCTCCGGCATACACAATGTCAAGGTCGACCTGGGTAATGCCATTGTAAGCTTCGATAAGCCGGAGGATGTGCCGCTGGGAAATGCCATCAAGGCGATCAGTGAAGAGGGATATGAGGTGCAGGATAGCTAATCGCCGACACCGGCAAATTCCCGGTTCGCTTTATCACAAACGGGTGGGGGTGCAAAATGGGTAAGACAATCGCCGGGATAAATGAAAAAATTCGGAAAGGGGAGGCGGTGGTGGTGACTGCCGAGGAAGTCATAGGTGCTGTTGAAGAAAAAGGGATCGAAAAGGCTGCCAGGGAGATAGACGTGGTAACCACGGGAACATTCGGTCCGATGTGCTCTTCGGGTGCCTATTTCAATCTGGGTCACTCAGTGCCACGCATCAAAATCGGCGGTGGCCGGGCGACTTTCAACGATGTCCCGCTCTATACCGGCCTTGCGGCGGTGGACGTCTTCCTGGGAGCGACTGCTGTACCTGATGATGATCCCCGGAACAAGGTATATCCCGGCTCATTCGAGTACGGTGGCGGGCACGTGATTGAGGAACTGATGGCCGGCAAGGAGGTAAGGTTTGCAGCCTCGGCTTATGGAACCGATTGCTATCCCGGAAAATACATCGAAACCATGATCAGTCTGGAAGAGTTAAATGAGGCCGTTCTGTTCAATATGCGAAACGCCTATCAGAACTACAATGTGGCGGTGAATCTATCCGACAGAAGACTGCACACATATATGGGCGTTCTTAAGAGTAATCTGGGCAACGCGAATTATTGCAGCGCCGGCCAGCTTTCGCCGCTGTTAAACGATCCGCTATATAAGACTACAGGAATCGGTACGAGGGTGTTCCTGGGAGGGGGGACGGGATATGTTGCCTGGCACGGAACCCAGCACAATCCCGGTGTCCCAAGAGGTGAGAATGGCGTGCCTCGAAGACCTTCCGGGACCCTTGCCCTGATCGGTGACCTCAAACAGATGAATTCCTCCTGGCTGAGGGGGATAAGCATGCTTGGTTACGGTACCTCTATGGCTGTGGGTGTCGGGGTGCCGATCCCTGTGTTGTCTGAGGAGATATTGCGTTATACCACGGTGCGGGATGAGGAAATATTCGCTCCCATCGTGGATTACTCGGAGGGTTACCCGCAGCGGAAGCCTGATGTCCTCGGCGAGGTGAGTTATGCCCGTCTCAGAAGCGGCATCATTGAGGTTGAGGGAAAGGAGGTCCCTACGGGATCCCTTTCAAGTTATCCCAAAGCAAGGGAAATAGCCCTTACTCTGAAGGAGTGGATCCGGAGAGGGGAATTCCTGCTCACCGAACCGGTTGCGCCGTTACCCGGGGTGGAGTCAGGAATTCAGTTCAAGCCGCTTAATGAGAGAATGGATTAGCGGTTACTTTAGCGTTCATAACAGGAATGCGGAGGGCGTGGATATGAATGTTACAAAAAGAGTTGTTTTGCATTTCCCGGAGAAGCTGGTCGATCAACACATTATGTGCCGGCTTGCAAAGGAATTTGGTATAGATTTTAACATATTGAAGGCTTCGGTAACTCCCAGGGAGGAAGGTCTGCTGGTCATCGAACTGAGTGGTACGGAGGATGGTTACCAGAAGGCCAGCGATTATTTGATACAAACCGGGGTGGCGGTACAGCCGTTGAGCCAGGATATAGTACGTGATGAAAACAGCTGTACTCATTGTGGTGCCTGCCCGGTACTCTGTCCGACTGGAGCTCTGACAGTTACTCGTGACTCAATGAAGGTCGTGTTTGATGACAGCAGGTGCATAGCCTGCGGGGTATGTATAAATGCCTGCCCGGTTCGGGCGATGAAAATCAGATTCTAATGACTGGTTAGGGAATGAAGATACCAGGAAGTAATATGGTCCGGAGTGAGAGTGAAGACGGTGTTTTGTATGGAAATAGAGAGTGGATTTCAGAATATGGACCGGTGAAGCCGTCCAGCGCCCGTGCGGCGCAGAAGTTAATGGAAGAGGGGTTTGTCAATCCTGTTACAATTGAGGGGGGCTGTATGCCGAGGAAGAAGTCGGTAACCCTCTGGAAAGACAGGCTTATGAGGGGGAAGATAATGGATGATATCACCATCTCTCGAGCGATTACAGAGACATTTATAAAGGACTTCATCGATTCAATGGAAGTGGAGGTAGCGATCGCAGGAGCCGGTCCGTCGGGGATGACCGCTGCCTACTATCTGGCGAGGGAGGGGATAAAAACAGCGGTTTTCGAGAGGAGCCTCCGGCCAGGTGGGGGGATGCCAGGTGGGGGCATGATGTTTAACCGGATCGTCGTACAGGATGATGGTAAGAATATACTTGATGAGTTTGGGATCAGATCGAGCGAGTACGCCCGAGGCTGTTTCACAGCCGATTCCCTGGAGACAGTGGCGACGATTTGCTCCAGGGCAATCCAGGCTGGAGCGAAAATATTCAATCTCATAAGTGTTGAGGATGTGCTGATTAAAGAAGATGAAAGCATCACCGGACTGGTTCTCAACTGGAGCGCGGTGCAGATGGCAAATCTGCACGTGGATCCTCTCGCGGTGAAGGCGGGAGTGGTCATTGACGCCACCGGGCATTCCAGTGAGATATGCCGGATTGTGACCAGGAAGATCGGGCCTGGATTAAATACCGCCTCTGGCGAGGTAATTGGGGAGAAACCTATGCTGGCTGAAGCGGGGGAAAAAGACCTTATCAACAACACCCGGCAAGTATATCCCGGATTACTGGTTACCGGCATGGCGGCCAACGCTGTGTACGGTTCCCCCAGAATGGGAGCTGTTTTTGGGGGAATGCTCCTTTCGGGGAAAAAGGCCGCTGAGCTTGCTCAACAAATAATTAGGGAACCTCTGAACAAGTGGTGACTTTGGGGGTCTGGGGTTACCCCCAGCTTTATAAGTCCCCCATAATTGGGGGACTTAATGGGGTTGATCAGAGGTTCCTTAACAGGGGATAAAGAATTTATTGGACGTTACTATGCCACTGGGTACACTAACGGGAAAATTGCTACAATTCTGGTCATGGCTGTCGAATGATAAGTCCTGCCAGGAATGTACATCACGCAATGATCAATGTGATGGGTGTCATATTGGTTATGGGCCACACAAGTATATAGTTAAAATTGTTACAAAGGAGCAGCGAAAATGAGTGAAATCTATCTTGACAACTTGTCGGCGACGCCGGTGGATCCCAGGGTCCTGGAGGAGATGCTGCCATATTTCCGGGAATCTTTTGGAAACCCGGTTGCCTTTGGCGATCGGGGAGGCAGGGCGAGTGATGCCGTCGAAAATGCGCGTACCAGGGTGGGAAATCTCATAAACGCGACGTCGAACGAGATCATCTTCACCTCGTGCGGAACTGAGTCGAACAACATGGCCATCAAAGGATTGGCCATAGCCCGCAGGGGGAGGGGAAGGCACATTATCATATCGTCCATTGAACATTTTTCCGTACTTCATCCGGCGCGCACTCTGGAGAAACTGGGGTTCGAGGTCACCCAGTTGCCCGTGGATGAATACGGGAAGGTGGACCCGGAGCAAGTGAAGCAGAATCTGAGGCAGGATACCACACTTGTGTCGGTGATGTATGCCAACAGCGAAGTCGGCACCATACAGCCGATAAAGGAGATAGCCTCACTGGTCAGAGAGTCAGGGGCGGTTTTTCATACAGACGCGGTCGCCGCCGCCGGCGTTGTTCCCCTTGATGTTCAGGATCTGGGTGTGGACTGCCTGAGCATGGCGGCCAGCCAGTTCTACGGTCCTACGGGAGCGGGAGCGCTGTGGCTTCGCCGTGGGATACAGATAATGCCGCTGCTCGAGGGAGGGGTACAGGAATCGGATAAGAGGTCGGGGACACATAACGTGCCGGCCATTGTCGGACTGGGGAGGGCGGCGGAACTGGCTCAGGAGGAGATGGAATCGAGGAATCGGCATATCGCCGGATTGCGGGACAGGCTGAGGGACGGGTTGACAGAGCGTATCGACCATATAGTTCTAACCGGGCATCCGACTGACCGACTGCCCGGTAATGTTAGCCTGTGTGTCAATTTCATTGAGGGCGAGGCCATGCTGGCCTTCCTGGAGAACGCCGGGATCGCCGCGGCCAGCGGTTCAGCCTGCACCTCAAAAATGCTCAAATCATCCCATGTTCTCCATGCAATGGGTTATGCGCCTGAGGTGGCCCAGGGCTCACTTCTCTTCACACTCGGGAAGGAGAACACCAATGAGGACATTGAGCCTGTGCTGGAAGCTTTCCCGCCCATCGCGGACAGGTTACGGCAAATGTCCCCCCTGTATGATAAATTCCTGAAGAGCCAGAAAGGAGGAAACTAAACGATGCCGGCTTACAGCGAGAAGGTGATGGAATACTTCATAAATCCCCGCAATGTAGGGGAGATAGAGGATGCGGATGGGATCGGGGAGGAGGGGAACCCGGTTTGCGGGGACATGATGACGTTCTACATAAAGGTTGATGATAACCGCCTCAGCGATGTGAAATTCAAAACCTTCGGCTGCGGGGCCGCGATAGCCGTCTCGAGCATGGTCAGCGAGATGGCCATGGGGAAGACAATTGACGAGGCCCGGAAGATAACTCCAGCGCTGGTGGCGGAGGAACTGGGCGGATTGCCAAAGGAGAAATTCCACTGCTCCAACCTGGGAGCCCAGGCCCTGAACCGGGCCATTGACGATTATGAAGCTCGCCAGCGCGGTGAGAAACCGGCGGATGAGAAAAGGGGCGCAAAGCCCGAAGTGGCGGAAAAGGGCCAGTGCTATTGCCCCAACTGCGGGGACGAGCTTGAACAGGGGGAGGCCCCCTACTGCCGGCCCTGCCAGATAGTTCTGCGCACCTGCCCCAACTGCAGGAAAGTGGTCACTCAGGACGCGACAGAGTGCCCGGCATGCACGACAGTACTGTGAGGGGAAACAGTATGGCGAGCGTAGTGGCTGTATGCCGAAGCCACAAGAAAGGTGTCAGAAAGGAGCCTGTAAACGAAGGGGTCTTCATTGAAGGTACAGGGCTTATTGATGACGCTCACGCCGACAGCAGGACGCATAGGCAGGTCAGCCTGCTGGCAGTAGAGAGCATAAACAGAATGCGTAATTTTGAAAATGAACTGAAGCCGGGAGACTTCGCCGCGAATCTGACTACAGAGGGGATTGAGTTAAAATCGCTGCCGGTTGGGACAAGACTGGCTATCGGTGAAGAAGTATTGCTTGAAGTCAGCCAGATTGGAAAAGAGTGTCATACAAGGTGCGCGATTTACAGGCAGGTCGGTCAATGTATAATGCCTGCGGAAGGCATATTTGCACTTGTTGTTTGTGGTGGGGTTGTGAGGGGTGGTGATAGAGTTTGTATAGCCTAGATGTGCGTTCAACAATCGCTCACCGATAAAGTGCTAGGCCTACTGAGGACGTGAGAAAATGCCAGAAGAAACGATCGGAGCCAGAATTTTAAGAGTAACGGAGAAGGAAAGCATTGAAAGTGATGATGTAGTCGTAAGGGAGTTTCCATTGACCATCACCTTGAATGACGAAGAACTCGCTACTATGTTGTGCTCCCCTTCCAGTTTGGAATATTTGGCTCTTGGATTTCTGGCGTCCGAAGGACTGATACGTAGCCGCGAGGATGTCGGGCAAGTTCAGCTTAATGAAACCCGTGGAACAGTGCGGGTCGAGACAGTGGGTAAGCCTTCACTTGACAGGGACATGGTCTTTAAGAGGTTTATAACATCCGGTTGTGGTAAGGGTACCATGTTGTACTCCTTCGCCGATGCTATGAACCGGAAGAAGGTGGAATCTCAACTGGAGGTATCACCCGCTCAGATCTTTTCTCTCATGAAGGAATTTCAGACTCGTTCCGAAGTATTCCGTGAGACTGGTGGCGTTCATAGTGCGGCACTCGCCGATGGGGAGAATATCCTCGTTTTCAGTGAGGACATCGGCAGGCATAACGCCGTCGACAAGGTGTTCGGTGAGTGCTTGTGGGAGGGAATTTCAACCCGTGACAGGATTCTGCTTACCAGTGGGCGCGTTTCTTCGGAGATCATGTTTAAAATAGCCAAACGGGAAGTTCCGGTTATTGTTTCCCGATCCGCCCCTACTGACCTGGCAATCAAAACGGCCTCCGAACTCGGAATAACCCTTGTCGGATTCGTCAGAGGAAAGCGGATGAATGTTTATGCGGGGGATGGGCGGATTCGAGGAATTACCTGATGCAGATGGTCAGCTAGTGCACTGTCCCTGACGGTTCTAAACAAATGTTTCGAATTGCTCTTTTCACCGCATTGCTTCACTAAAAAGGGATAGCACACAGGGGCAGCGACAGGAGAAGATAATGACAGATGAATTATCGGATCGGATAAACAGGTTACGGAAGGAGAGAAATGCCATCATCCTGGCCCATAACTATCAGCGGGGTGAAGTTCAGGATATCGCTGACTTTGTCGGGGATTCACTGGAGCTGAGCCGGAAAGCGGCCGGGGTTGAGGCCGATGTAATCGTATTCTGCGGAGTACATTTCATGGCCGAAACCGCATATATATTGTCTCCCGACAGGACAGTCCTGCTGCCGGATGAAAACGCCGGCTGTCCCATGGCGGACATGATTGACGCCGAAGGATTGCGGAAGCTGAAGGCCGAGCACACGAATGCCAGGGTGGTATGCTATGTCAATTCCACGGCTGAAGTAAAGGCTGAGAGTGACATATGTTGCACATCGGCGAACGCGGCTCAAATTGTGGCGTCGCTCCCGGTTGATGAAGAGATCATTTTCGTTCCGGATCAGTACCTGGCGCATTACGCCGCCACTCAGGCCGGTCGGGAGGTAATCCCGTGGCATGGTTATTGCCCGACTCATGTAAAGATAATTCCCCCTGACATCGAACGATTGAGGCGGGAGTATCCAGACGCCAAAGTGGTTGTTCATCCGGAATGCCTGCCCGAGGTGATTGCCATGGCTGATGAGGTAGCCAGCACGAGCGGGATACTCAAGTTCTGTCAAAGGGAGGATGTCAGGGAAGTCATCGTGGGCACAGAGATGGGGATAATCCACAGACTGCAAAAGGAGAACCCGGGCAAGAAGTTTATACCCGTCTCCGAAAGAGCGGTTTGCCCCAATATGAAACGCATCACACTGGATAAGGTACTCAAGGCCCTCGAGGATCTGGCACCCAGGGTGCGGGTTCCTGAGGATATCCGCCTCAAAGCCAGGGCTGCCGTGGACCGGATGGTGGAGACACAATAACTCCAGGGCGGGAAGGTCTCATCACAAAGTCACCGGCCTGCTATATCCCAATGCCAGTTTACTTAACAGCATCCCGAAGACAGTTGGTATTTAGTGGAATCGGCGCGGATAATCACATTGACCGCCTGGCTGCCCTGTGAATGGCAGCGGCGCCGAACAACAAAAGATCGTAGCTGACTGTGTTGAAGCCGGATCGGCGAATGATTGAGGCCAATTCGTCGGCGCTATAGAAACGGCGCATTGAGTTGGAGAGGTAGTCGTAAGGCTCGAAAGAACCGGAGATAATTCCGCCCACGGGCTTGACCACCAACTTGACATAAATATGATGCAATTCTCTGAGCCAACGATTTCGCGGCTGGCTGGTCTCGAGGTTGACGAAGACTCCTCCTGGCTTCAAAACCCTGTGGAATTCGCTGAGGCAAACGGAGAGGTTGCCCTCTCCTGAGCTGTCGATGTTGCGCGAGGCGAAAGACAATGTGATTGCGTCGAATAATTCATCGCGGAAGGGAAGGTGCGTCGCTTCGGCAAGTATCAATGCCACATCACTGTGTGCCAATCTTTCACGGGCCTTTTTCATCATCGGTAAAGAGAAGTCTATAGCAACTATACGGGTATGCTCATCGGCCAGCCGATTGAGATTGAGAGTCATATCTCCGGTGCCCATCCCCGCATCCAGCCAGAGGCTCCCCCCGGCCGAAGACGCAATCAAAGCAGCCTTTCTTCGCCAGAGGATATCCAGGCCAAAGGTAAGTACATGATTCACCATCTCGTAGGTTCGGGGAATGCTGACGTATAATCGCTGGATTCTGCTGTACATGGCTATATATCCGCCAGGAATTCATTCACCAGTCCCCTGGCTTCTCTTAACGCGAAATCGTTGAAGTAGCGAAGGATGGCTGATTCGGAATAAACAGGTTGCTTATCCGTGTCAAGGTAGTTCTGGCTCAATACGCATTCAAGCTGGTCCTCGCCCTCCTCCCAGCCCGGCCCCACTATATCAGCTATTTCATCATTGGAATCAATATGACTGACCGGCAGTTTAAGTTCCACACCATATTCCGAGAGGAAACTGCGATACACATCCAAAAAGACCCCAAGCTGATTTATCTTGATTTTTCCCTGGTGCGATTGGCGCTCTCCCGAAATGATCGTATCGCAGCCGGTCATCCTGGCAAGTGGAATGCGAATGCTGTGAAGATAAAGGTGGCAGCCCGGGCATGGCGAGTAGCATCCGAACTCCCTGAACAGGTCACTGACGTAACGTCCACATAGCCTGTGCCAGAATCGGGGAGAACCCAGGAGTACCGGATCGAAAACCTCAATCCCTTGAGTAGTGAGATGCTCTCTCAGCCAGTCAATTTTCCGGAACGTGGTATCCCAGCTACCGTGTTCGGTCCCGGTGTAAGCAATCGTGGGCAGGAGGGAGGTGAATTCTCCGGATTTAACCGCCTCCAGCGCCGCCGCGAAGCTGTCTCTACCCGCTATCTCAACGATGGCCAGGCCGGGATCTTCCTTCAGTCTGGCCAGGCGTGAGACCGGCAGCATCCATTCAGGGAAATGCGTAACCATTTCCGGCCTTGTGCTGATTATCTCAAGTAATCTGACATCCAGAGTCATGGGGTCAGCACTCCAGGGATTCGTAGTGACCGGGGAAATAGGGTTCATCATCGGGGGAGTCGATAAGCCCCCACAATTTTCCCCTGTCGGTGAAGTTCAGTATTAAATACATAAGCTCCCTCCCCCTGGCCGTTCCAAGTCCACCGCAGGAACATGTAACCTCATCATACGCGGTAACAGCGTCCTTCCGTGTGTTGGGGCCGACCATAGTAAGTGGAACGCTCTCTCCTGAATGGATCATCCGGCCGGAGCTTGGTGTTGAATGGTCGGCGGTTATAACCAGAAGGTTGTCTTCATTGGGGATTATCTCGTCAATGGCAAAGGCTAAAGCGCGGTCCAGCGCTTCAATGACCTCCTTTTTATATTCAGGATTTTTGGTATGCGCCGCCTCATCGGGCGCCTTGGTATGGACGTGGATGAAGTCGAATCCGGTTTCAAGATGAGCCGCTTTGAGTTTTGAAAGCAGGTCCTCTTCATGGTCAGCGGCCCCGTATATCTGCCGATTCTCGATTCCGAGAAAGGAGCAAATACCCCTGTAGACTGAGCCGGATGAAAGCGAAAGCGCCTTCATTCCCCAGCGTTTTTCAAAGGAAGGGGCTTCGGTCAGCCCGCCCGCTCTTTGTGTTGCCAGCGCGTTTACTGGTAGCCGGCCCTGAGCCATTCTCCTTTCGTTGATCGGGTGTCCGGTCAGTTTAAGGTGGCTGTTCCGTAGAAAAGTGTTTACCAGGTCCGCTGTTATTATCGCGCCTGGCTCATTTTCTTTCGGCGCGAGGGGACGCACCTTCATTATGGGCCTCCCCGCATAGACGGGATTGGAATCCGTTATGTCGGTAGAAAGTCCGCCGCGCAATAACAGTATCCCCTCAATACCTTTGCGTGGTACCAGTTCCAGCGAAAAGGCACCCTCTACTACGGGCTCGATGCACTGCTGGAGCCTGTATGCGCTTTCCTCGTCAATATCCGGCTTCTCGTTCTGGATGATGAGTTTATTGCCTTCCAGTGTCGCTGAGAACAGACGGGCGAGGATGGCCACATCTTCGGAGTTGACCGGAATACCGTCACCGATGGCCTCCAGCATGCCTCTTCCGGGCATGTCAGCCATGTTATAGCCGAACATCAGGAAATGCGCTGACTCGCTGGGCAGGGCAATGCCCTGCATTAAGGGATGATAGAGCCCGCTGATGCCCGCTTCCGCTATCCGATCGAGATTCGGTGTAGAAGCGGCTTGAAGAGGCGTTTTCCCATTCAACAAGCGGTGGCCCCTGTCTCCAAGTCCGTCGAGCACGATAAGAATACATCGCATACTGGAATACTTCCCCGACTTGCGTTGTCTAATCGCCTATTGTAGGATGAATTTGCATAGGCGTCAATGAAATTATGCTGAACATATCGAATCTCTCCAAGTCCTACGGTGACCGGATAATATTTTCCGATGTCACCATAAATGCCGGCGTCAGGGATCGCATTGCGGTAATCGGGCCAAACGGATCGGGTAAGACCACCCTTTTTGAACTGATAGCGGGCAATGTCATGCCGGATACCGGAGATGTATCGATCCCCAAAGGCGCAACTATCGGATATCTGGAGCAGGATATCAAACCTTCATCCAGGAGAGAATTGCTTCATGATGTGGCCAACGCGTCTTCAAGGGTTACTGCCATCAAGCACCGCATCGAAGTACTGGAGCAGGAGATTACAGACGGGGCTGACGGAGATTATTTGCAGCGGACTATAAGAGAACTTGGTGAGCTCCAGCAACAGTTTGAGGCTGTGGGGGGATATGATGCCGAACATGAGGCGAAGATCATACTCTCCGGACTGGGATTTGCCGAGTCGGATTTCTCCAGGCCGATGAATGAATTCAGCGGGGGATGGTTGATGCGGGCCGAACTGGCAAAACTTCTGCTTCTCAATCCGGATGTGCTGCTGCTTGATGAGCCCACAAATCACCTGGATATCGAATCATGCGTCTGGTTTGAGGAATACCTGCAGAGTTATCAGGGAGCAGTGCTTGTGACCTCGCACGATCGAGAATTCCTGAATAGAGTGGTAAGCAAGGTCCTTGCCATTGAACCGGATGGAGTCATCCTGCATCGCGGCAACTATAACAGCTATGTCATGGCCAGGCAGAAAGACCTTGAGGCGAAGGAGGCGGCCGCCAGACGCCAGGAACAGAAGATCAAAAAGGATATGCGCTTTATTGAATCGTTCCGCGCTGATAAGAGAAGGGCTTCGCAGGTGCAGAGCAGGCTGAAACGGCTGGAAAAGATGGAGAGGATCGAGGTGCCAAGGGCCACAAGCAGGGCCAGGATATCCTTTCCCGAACCGGCCAGAAGCGGCGAAGACGTGGTCACACTCAAGAATATCCTCAAGGCATACGGGTCGAATATTGTATACCATGATCTCAACCTGGTTCTGCGCAGAGGCGACAAGGTCGCCCTGGTCGGGCCCAATGGCGCGGGCAAAACAACGTTGCTGAAGATACTGGCTGGTGTGATAACCTTTGAGAAGGGTTTGAGGAGACTGGGGCATAATGTAAATACCGCTTACTATGCGCAGTACCAGTTGGAGCAGCTCAATCCGGAGAACACGGTTCTGAATGAGCTCAGGAGGCTGGCGCCGGATGAGCCGGAGCAGAGATTGAGGGGCATACTGGGGGCGTTTTTATTTACCGGAGACGAGGTGGAGAAGCGGGTATCGGTGCTTTCCGGTGGGGAGAAGGCCAGGCTGGCCATCTCCAGAATGCTCATACGGCCTGCCAACTTTTTGCTGATGGATGAGCCCACGAACCATCTTGATATTCCCTCCAGAGAGGTCCTCACGGATGCTCTTGAGGATTACAAAGGCACCCTTTGCTTTATCACCCATGACAGGACTCTTATAAGGCAGATAGCCAACAAGATAATTGAGATAAGAGACGGAAATCTGGATGTGTACCCGGGTGACTATGACGGTTTTCTGGTGTGGAAGGCTGAATTCAGGAGCGACGAACGGCGGCGGGATGCCTTCGATTCAGCCAGTCGGAAAAAGGAGGGGAAGGAACGGCAGCAGAATCGGAAACAGATAGAAGGTGAGGTTCGCAACCGGTTCCACCGCATGAGAAAGCCGATTGAAACTCGCGTGGAGGAAATCGAGAAGCAGATAGATCGTCTTGAGGCGGAGCTTGGAGAGGCGGAGGCGTTGCTGGCGGATCCCGGTAATTATGGAGATGATTCACGGGCTATCGATACCGTAGACAGGTACCGGAAGTTGAAGAAGTCGATATCAAGCCTGACGGAGGAATGGGAGAAAAAGTCGCTGGAACTGGAGCGGTTGAAAGTGGAGTGTGAGAGGGAGATTAAGCTGCTTTGAGGTATCTCTGAATGAGTGGTGCCTTCCGGGATATGGGGAGTCGTTTCAGCCTGAGGATTCCCGAAGGATTAAATACGCAAATGGGCCGATCACAGGTTCTCTGAGAACAGGGGCAAGCAATTGAGGGGGACGATTGATGAATAGTAGAGATAGTGAGACTCCGCAATTCAAAGTAAAAAAGCTGTTCGGGGAAAAGTCCAAGGATTATGCCACGAGCAGTCTCCTGGTTGACAAACGTAACCTGGAGATGGTCATCAAAATGGCCAGAATAACCGAAGGTGAACGCATACTGGATGTGGCTACCGGAACGGGATTCATGGCTGGCGCGTTAGCCGGTGCCGGGGCGGAGGTGGTGGCCACCGACTTTACCAGAGAGATGCTTGTGGAGGCGAGATCATCGCTGGAAGAGCGAAGCAATGTATATTACGCTCTTGCCGATGCTGATAACCTTCCGTTTGCCGGTGAGTCCTTCGATGCGGTGACATGCCGCGTATCGGTGCATCACTTTGTCAATCCGTATAAGGCGGTGGCGGAGATGACGAGGGTGTGCGGGGATGGGGGAAGGGTGGTCATAATGGACGTGATATCTTCCGAGGATGACGCCAAAAGCGAACTTCAGAACAGGATGGGTAAGATGAGAGATCCATCAGAAGTAAGGCAGTGGAAGCTGTCGGAACTGGAGCGAATGTTGACCTCCGCAGGAATGAAAATAGAGCAGGTTGAGAGATGGGCCCATATCATGGCTTTCGAAGAATGGATCAGACTGGGCGGAACAGATGAATCAACTGCAATAGAATTAAGGCAGCTCATGATGGATTCAATCAATATGGACCGAACAGGGTTCAGTCCAGAGCTGAGAGAAGGCGAGCTGTATTTCACATGGACCACGGGCATAATCGTAGCCGGAAAACGGGGATAGGTCTTTTTTTCATTTCGATTACAGCTCAGGCTGCAGGTCCAATTTTCCCTTAAATTTTTGACATCTGAAAAATAAAAGTATATAAAAGTATATGAATGAACATTCAGTCATATTGAGGGGTTGGTCATGGACAGAATCACACGAGACAATGGAACAGGCAACAGGAAAGAGCAAATACTGAATGCTGCACTTAATGTATTCACCAGGAAGGGCTACGGAGAGGCGAGAGTGCCTGATATCGCAAAGGAAGCGGGTGTTGCAGTGGGGACAATCTATAATTATTTCGAGAGCAAGCGTGAGATTCTGGTATCGCTGATGATAAACAGGTTTTTCACACGCGATCTTCTGAAAATGCTCGATGATAAAGCTGAACAGAATGAACAAGACTTCATTGAGGGATTCTTTAAAGACAGGCTGACTTGGGGTACACAGAACGTCGACAAAATTCTGCTTATATTGAGTGAGGTTAACAGGGATGATGAGGTTAAGGATAAATGGACGGAGCAGATACTGCATCCGGTAATGAAGAAGCTGACCGAATACGTAAAATCCCGGATGGATGAAGGGTATTTCGAGAAAAGAGATCCGGACCTGGTTGCGCGGAGCCTGGCGGGGTTGGGGATGGGGTTCATTATACTCTATAGCATGGAAGGTGACAGGAGTCCGATTAAAGATATGGATCTGGATGAACTGGCCGGAAAGCTTGCCGATTTAATACTCAGCGGTTTGCGTGGAGCAGGGGGCGAAAGAGCAAATGAGGGGGAGTTATGAGCCAGGAAAACAATGGGTATGCCGTAGAAACACGTAACCTGGTTAAGAGGTTCGGGTCGTTCACGGCGGTGGATAAACTGGACTTGAAGATAGAACGAGGCCAGACCTACGGATTGCTCGGGCCTAACGGGTCGGGGAAGACAACCACGATAAAGCTGCTCTGCGATCTTCTGAAACCGACCAGTGGAGAGGCATTCGTCCTTGAGAGGAAAGTCGGGGACCGCAGTATACCTCCGAGAATCGGTTATATGCCGCAGGAGATGGCGTTGTACCTGGAGTTGAGCATTCACGATAACATCAGACTTTTTGGCGAGATATATGGGATGAAAAGTGACGAGATCGATAAGTCGGAGAAAGAACTTTTACAGTTCGTCGACCTTGAATCATGGCGAAAGAGCCCGGTTGCCAATTTAAGTGGCGGAATGAAACATCGCACCTCGCTTGTATGCAGCATGATCCACAGTCCGGAACTTCTTTTCCTGGATGAGCCCACGGTTGGTGTTGACCCGGAATTGAGGGCGTCTTTCTGGGAGTATTTCGAATCACTGGGCAGGAGAGGAGTTACAGTAGTGATTACCACTCACTATATGGATGAAGCCCATCGATGCAGCAGGATTGGACTGATGAGGCAGGGGCATTTGATAGCTGAAGGGGCTCCGCGAGAGATAATCGAGTCTACGGGTTGCAGTTCGCTTGAAGATGCTTTTTTAAGGCTTGCCCGCAGGGAGGTGGCGAATGCGGATTAAACGGGCTCTGGCCATAAGTAAAAGAATTCTCCGCGGCCTGCGGCATGATCCAAGGACTGTAGCTCTGATTATAATAGCTCCGATACTGGCGATGACGCTGTTTGGTCTTGCCTTCAGCGGTGAAGTCAAAGATGTGGATGTCGTTGTAGTGAACCTTGACGAGGGCCAGCTGGCCGGGAAAATTGTGGAAAACATGGATGATAAGACGGTCAGCCTCCATTTCAAGCAGGATCAGCAGTCCGCAGTGGAAAAGGTGGAGGATGGGGATGCATGGGCTGCGATAATCTTTCCTGAGGGGTTTTCCAGAAGTGTAATTGAGAGAATGCAGAACGGAACGGTGAGTGACGGTTCAGCCATCACTTTAATGGCTGATAAGAGCGATGTGAATATAGCCAGTGCCATAGCCACAACAGTGCGTGACGCCGTAAGGGAGACTGTGGCGGAGGTGGGGGGTGAAATGCCGGTGGAAGTCAAAGAATCGCCGGTCTATGGGGAGAACGCTGAGTTTATAGACTTCTTCGTGCCCGGGATAATGGCGTTTGCCGTATTTATGCTGACGACCATACTCACACTTCTTGCCTTTGTAGGCGAGCGTACCAGGGGGACTCTGGAAAGGCTTAAGGCCTCTCCTATGCGGGACAGCGAGATCGTTGCCGGATATGCCATAGCCTTTGGCATCATCGGGATGTTTCAGGCCTCGCTGCTGTTGATAGTAGCGACGCTTGGATTCGATATCACCATCGTTGGTAATCCGTTCCTGGCATATCTGATAGTGGCTCTACTGGCAATAGTCAGTGTAAGCCTGGGGATTCTGCTCTCAGCGGCTGCCAAAAGGGAAGCACAGGCGGTTCAGTTCCTGCCACTTATAATTCTTCCTACATTTCTGCTATCCGGTATATTCTGGCCGCTGGAGGCGATTCCGCATTTTCTCCGTCCGGTTTCTTATATAATCCCGCCGACATACGGGGTGGAGGCCATGAGGTCAGTGATTGTGCGGGGTTGGGGGCTGGGGGAGATATGGTTGGAGATAGTGATATTGCTGGCGTTTGCGGCGGTGTTTCTGATGCTCAGTGTACGATCTTTGCATCGAGCAAAGGTTTAGAGCGTTTATTTCAATACGGATAAGACGGGCCCTGTAATTACTACGAGAAAAACGGGACCCCAGTAATGCTGTAAAAGCTAAGTTTCCGAGCGTTTTTTACCGATTGCCCATATGAAACAAGCGGTGAAAATCATGATGAGTCCCCCGAAAAAGAAGGCGAAGCGATAGTTTCCGGCGTAGTCGAACAGTGCTCCACCGAAATACGGGCCGGCAGCCGAACCGAGCCCCCATGCTAACATCAGGATTCCCATAACCGCTCCCACACTGCGCGTTCCGAAGGTATCACCGATCAACGATGTCACAGGAGGGTCTATACCACCGTATGCTATTCCATATAGGACCGCGAAGAGATAAAACTGCCATATTTGATCGGAATCTACCAGCCAGAACATGGCTGAGGCATGCAGAAGTGCCATGACTATGCCGATGGTTTTCTTATCAATTCGATCAGAGATTACACCGCTGAGTAGACGTGCAGGTACAGTAACCGCCGTAAGGACGCTGAGGACAGAGGCCGCTTTCATCGAGGTAACGCCGATATCCTCAGCACCTCTTACCACGTGACTCATCACAAGGTGCAGGCAGAACGAATAAGCGAACCATACGAAGAAGAAGAGCCAGAAATCGACAGTAGAGAGGCTTTCTCTCATTGATGATTCGATATTGCTTTCGATGACTGACTGATATCCTGAACCACTCAGGGGGAGTGACCTGTTCTCAGTCGGCTCTTTCCTGAGAAATATGGCTAGAGGGAGCATGATCGCCAGGGTGGCAAACCCCAGAACCATGTAAGCCTCTCTCCAATCGAAGGTGGTGATCAGCCACGCGCTGAAAGGTGCTACAATGACGGTTCCAAGTGCGGCTCCAGACCCGATGATTCCAATAGCGGTGGCACGTTTTCTTATAAACCAGCGGGCTCCGGTAGACATAACAATAGTGTACATCGACCCTGTACCGAGTGAGAGAAGGACGCCGTAAGTCAGATATAATTGCCAGGCTGACTCAACGCGCGATGTCAATAGCAGGCTGATCGCCGTAATGACGGACATCGTGATGACTATTCGTCTTGGGCCATATCTATCCGTCGCCCAGCCGCCGGCCACGGAGAAGACGCCGGCCAGTAGCAGATAAACGGAAAAAATGCTCGAGGTGGTTCCACGGCTCCAGCCGAACTCATCCTGCAGGGAAGAAAAGAAAACGCCGAAGGAATAGCATATCCCCAGCGTCGTCGAGAGTAGTATTGTACAGATCGCGACGATTATCCATCCGTGATAAAAAGGTCGCCCGTTTCCGGCGTTTTGCTGCTTTTCAGTTGGTCCTCGCTGGTTCATCGACACGATTATAGCACGAGACGAATGGAAGGGAGAGTGGTCATGTTGTCCGGGTCAGTGTAACCAGGTACAATAGAAGCGACTCACGAAACAAAAGGGATCGTTGGGACTGTTGCTATTGTGAATCTTGTGCCAAGGGTTATCAATGAAGCTCACCGTACTGGTAGATAATAATACGTTAATAGATAGATACTATATTGCCGAACCGGGCCTTTCGTTCTACATCGAGGATGGAGACAGGAAGATACTTTTTGACGCGGGATATTCAAACGCGTTCATCGCTAATGCCACGAGAATGCAAATCGACCTTCTTGATTTGGATTTTGTCGTTCTCTCTCATGGCCACCTGGATCATACATGGGGACTGACGTCGTTTATCCGGCTTTACAACGAATCCTTACTTCAAAAGAGGCAATACAAGAGGCCGACCCTGGTTGCTCATCCACAGGCGATTGAATCAGGTTCATACGAGCGCGAAGTAACGATTGGGCCTATCCTGTCGCAAGAGGCGTTAAATGCTTTCTTTGACATTCGATTGAGTAAAGAGCCTGTTCAACTTACGGAAAGGCTGTTCTTTCTAGGTGAGATAGCGAGAGAAAACAACTTTGAGGCCGGGGTTCCGGTGGGGAACAGAATAGAAGGCGGGTGTGAGGTAGAAGATTTTATTATTGATGATTCGGCCCTGGCTTACCGTTCTTCTGATGGACTGGTCATAATTACGGGGTGCTCTCATGCCGGGATATGCAACATCATTGAACAGGCAAAAAGGGTATGCCGGACTGACAGGGTTGCTGATATCATAGGTGGATTCCACCTGCTCAATCCCTCAGATGTGCAACTGGCGGGTACGTTGCGCTACCTCAAAGACCTTTCTCCTGATGTGGTGCACGCGTGTCACTGCACAGACCTTGAATCCAAAATAGCGATTTCACATAATGTGAACATAGCGGAGGTAGGGGTTGGTTTGACTCTTGAGTATCAGGGAGCCTCTGATCAACCCCCCTTAGATCCCCCAATCATGGGGGGATCTTGAAGCCGGGGGAAACCCCCAGCCCCCCGAAGTCACCTCTTTAACAATAAGAGGTGACTTGGATTTAACGACCGATTGTAATCTTTCCAGTATGGATTCACCTAAAGTAAAGAGGCGGGGTTAGAAACCCCGCCTCTCTAGTTTGGCCTTAACTAGATAAAACTCCTCAGTGGATCAAATAAATAACAGAGTGATTGACAAGGGGTATTTTATGTAATATAATCTAGTCATATAACTAGATAGGAGGAAACATGGGCTTCAAAACCAAAGTCCAGCGTATCAAGCGGCAAAAAAGCGAACAGTGGTACATCAACTTTCCCTCT
>JAWOBX010000118.1:0-42411 GCA_046484125.1 Dehalococcoidia bacterium
CCCTGAACGGGGACCTGAACCAGCAGACTCGAGAGCAGGTTTTGAATCGGTTTCGCCGCAATCAAAGCACGGTACTTGTGGCCACGGACGTAGCGGCCAGGGGACTGGATATTGACGATATTTCACATGTGTTCAATTATGATTTACCACTGGATCCGGAAATGTATGTGCATCGTATTGGACGTACGGGAAGAGCCGGGAAAAAGGGCATAGCCATTTCTCTGGTTACGACTAAAGAATTATGGCAATTGCACCGGATTGAAGGGTTTACCAGGCAGAAGATAACCAGGATACGGATTCCAACAACAGACGAAATAGAGGAACATCGGGAAACGCAGCTAAAGGAACAATTGACGATCTGGCTGCAGCGCGGTCGTTGTCACAAGGAACGGCAGGTGGTGAACGACCTGGTGGAGGAGGGTCACGACCCGCTTCAGATTGCGGCAATAGCTTTGAAGATGGCCCGGTCAGAGGAGAAGCAGCGCCCGGTCGCGCCGATTAGAGAGTTGCAGAAAGCGCGGCCACAGAAAAGCAGGAGCGAAATGAAACGCGGCAGGAAGGGGAGTGCTGGCAACGGTGGTAATGGTGGTAATGGTGGTAATGGTGGTAATGGTGGTAATGTTTCTCACGAAAAGGATATGGTGCGGCTGACCCTCAGTGCCGGTAAGGCACATGGCGTCCGGCCTGCTGATGTCGTGGGCACGATAGCCTTTCATGCGGATATTCCCGGTTATACCATTGGCAATATCAGTGTTCTCGATGAACATACCCTGGTCGACGTGCCGCAACAGTATGTGGCACAAGCTCTGGCCAAAGCCGACAAGTACCGCATCCACAGAAACGCGGTTAAGCTGGAGATCGCGTGAAAAGCGACCCCCGTACTTTATGTGACGCGCCCGTGAGCACCGAGAATATTCGAAATGTTGCCATTATCGCCCACGTAGACCATGGCAAGACGACGCTGGTTGACCAGCTCTTACGTCAGTGCGGCAAGTTTCGCCGGGGCGAACTTACGGGGGAATTGATACTTGACTCAAATCCCATCGAAAGGGAAAGAGGCATTACAATCCTGTCCAAAAACTGCGCCATCGACTATACCGATCGCAAGGGAAGAGAAACGCACATAAACATTATTGATACGCCGGGCCATGCGGATTTCAGCGGGGAGGTCGAGCGTGTACTCAGGATGGCTGATGGAGTCCTTCTGCTGGTTGACGCTTTCGAAGGCGTCATGCCGCAAACACGTTATGTTCTCTCTAAGGCGCTATCCCTCGGGCTCAAGCCGGTATTAGTGATCAATAAGATGGACCGCCCGGGCATACATCCTGACCGGGTGTTAAACGCGGTCTTTGATTTACTTGTTGAGCTGGGAGCGGATGACCGTATCCTCGATTTCCCGATCGTATATACATCAGCGCGTGATGGATGGGCAGCGACCGATCCCAACGAACAGGTTCATTCGGGAATTCATGATGTATTCGACGCCATCATTGAACATATTCCTGCACCATATCGTGATGCTGAGGCGCCTCTCCAGGCCCTGATAACTACCCTGGACTACAATGATTACGTCGGACGAATCAGCATCGGGCGGGTGTTCGCCGGAACGCTGCATTCCGGCAAAGATATTACTGTCATCGACCGTGAAGGCAATCATTCCACCCAGAGGATCAGCCAGTTGTTTAGATTCGAAGGACTTGGCCGTAGAGAAGTGGAGCGTATTGATGTAGGGGACTTGTTTGCGGTTGTCGGGCTGGAAAGATTCGATATTGGAGACACCATCGCCGATAATAACAACCCTATCCCGCTTTCAACTGTGGCCATAGACGAGCCAACCATTCACATGGCATTTCGCATCAATGATGGTCCGTTAAGCGGTCGCGAGGGCAGGTACGTCACCAGCCGCCAGTTGCTGGACCGGCTGCGAAAGGAACTGAAATCCAATGTCGCTCTTGGCCTGGAAGAGCGAGGCGAAGAGTTTGTCGTCTCAGGCCGTGGAATCCTCCATCTGGGTATACTCCTGGAGAACATGCGCCGGGAGGGCTACGAATTGACCGTAGGCAAGCCGGAAGTGATCTATCGTGAAAAGGACGGGAAGTTACAGGAACCGCTGGAGCTCCTGGTGGTCGATGTGCCAAACGAAAACGCGGGAACAGTCATGCAGCTTGTAGGAAGCCGGCGGTCCCGGATGGTAAATATGGAGACTTCAGATACACGTACGCAAATCGAATTCGAGGTACCTGCTCGCGGACTGATTGGTTTACGGACGAAATTACTGACCGCTACTCAGGGAGAAGCCATCATGCATCATCGCTTTATCCGGTACGGCGATTACCGGGGTGAAATACCCGACAGAACCACTGGAGTGATGGTCGCTACCGGTATGGGCCAGGTTACCACATATGCCGTTGACCAGCTTGCCGACCGGGGCATTTTGTTCGTTGAGCCCGGAGACCAGGTATACGAGGGACAAATCGTCGGGGAACACTGCAGGAATAGAGACCTTGAGGTGAACATCGTTCGGCAGAAAAAGCTCACCAACACACGCGCGGCATCTAAAGATGCTACGATTGTATTGAAGGGTGCATGGCGACCGGGACTGGAGGAGGCGCTGGAATATATCGAGGGCGATGAATTGGTTGAGCTGACTCCTGAATCGATACGTTTGCGAAAGCGTTTCCTGAAGGAAGCCGATCGCCGCCGGGCGATGAAGAAAGTCTCCTGTTAAAACTCCTTCGCCCGAACTGGTGTGCTGCCCCTGACGATTCTATACAAGCGTTCCTCAACGCTACTTTCATCGCATTGCTTCACTTAAAGAGCTGACCACTCCGGTGGGTTGCGGGGATAAGGCTCCAGTATTTGCGTACAATTGATATCATCGAAAGTCTAGTTTTTCACACTAGCTTTTCCCCGGCGACCTGATCAAAATCAGGCAGATCAATGAAATAATACCGCAGGCACCCCCGACAAGGAAGGCTATATCATAACTTTCGGTTTGATCATAAATTGTACCGAATATCCACGGTCCAAGGGCACCAACAGAGGCGCTCTCGAGTCCCGCGATTCCCAGTAGTACGGGAAGACTGGCCACGCCGAAGAGATCACCAAGATAGGTGGGGAATACGCCTACACCACTTCCATAGGCAAGACCCAGAATTACCGCAAAAAAGGCTAACGCTATCCTCCCTTCCACCCCCAGAGCCAAAAACGCTGAAAGGATAACACCGCAGACACAGAAATAAAGGACCGGTTTTCGCCCAAATCGAGGCATGAGAAGATCAGAAACGAATCCGCCGGCGAGCCTGCCAAGGATGGCCGTTATGGCAAGTACAGAGATCATTGTCACCGCGTAACTTTCGCCAAGTCCCAGGTCCTCCTCTCCCCAGACCTTCATATGAGCAAGCATGGCCATTACCATTATCAAATATCCGGCCTGGGCTGTAATGTATAACCAGAGAGTCCGGGAAAACACCGATTGGCGAACGGTAAATGACGGGATTTGCATTGCGCTGCTCGTATTGACTTCGTCATCGATATGGGGCGCAATCCCGTCCGGGTACGTTCCGGCCGACTCGGGATCAGATTTAAGCAATAGCGCGCAGGCGGCGACTCCAGCAGCCAGAATAAAAGCTAGAATCCGGTAAGCGTCCTGCCATCCAAAGGTGTTGATCAGATAGCTGGCGAGCGGCGGGCCGGCTGCCAGGCCGGCCCCGGAACCGGTCATAGCTATTGAAACAGCAATGGCCGCTCTTCGTGAAAACCATCGGCGTACCGTAGTTACAGTGGGGACATAATACGCCAGGGATAAACCCAGTGGCATCAGTAAGCCATAAGAGGCGTAGAAATGCCATTTCTGGGTGGTCAAACTTATCAAGGCCATGGCCCCACCACCTACCACCGCCCCGATAAAAACCATAGATTTGGGACCAACACGGTTCAGTATGGCTCCCGCAAGCGGAGCGAAGAGAGCCATGAGGAGTGTATTCAGTGTGAACCCGAGAGCCAGCGATCCCCTGCTCCAGCCGAAGTAATCCTTCAACTCACTGAAGAAAACAGGAAAGCTGCCGATCTGTGCACCGGCACACAGCAGCATGATCACCCAGGCAGCGCCGACAATCGTCCATCCATAAAAGAAACCGGGCTTTCTCCGATATAGGCTGTGGGGCCCTTCCCTTTCTCTCCTCATTGGCATGTAATACACCGATTCTAAATTCCGGTCGCTGTACTCCAGCGTCTCTGGCAGAGCATCTTCGGTTTAAGTTGAGATCCGAGACTGAAGCGAGATCGTTTTTTTGGAATAAGCATACAGCCAGCAGGGTAAGGCACCCTGCTGGCTGTATTTAAGCAAAAGAAGGAGACAGAATACTATGTGATCTATATTTCGCCTCGCTGATAAGACCTCAATTCAGGGTTTTTATCGCGGAGCGTTATGAGTCGATTACTGAATATATGGATACCAGTCAGGACCCGTACTGATAAAATCGTCTTTTTCGCCATCGAATTCATATACCCGGAAGTAATCATAACCGAAACGGTCTGTATCCGTCCATCCCCACGTCCTATAAGCTTCTCCCTGATTGATGCTGAAATCGGTCAGTGAGTCGTAAAAAGTCTGACTGGAGAAGTTCTCGGCACCAAAATCAGCAACAGCCTTTTTAACGGCCTCAAGCATCCCATGCAGCATGTGCATCGAGGTCATATAGGCGCCTCCCCGTCTTATCTGTTTTTCCAGTTCTGATTCACCATGATATTCAACGAAGAGTTGCTTTGCCAGATTGACCAGTTCGGCATCCTCATTCCACCATCGACACGGGAGAAAACAGAGGGTTCCGTTCATCTCATCAACCAAACGAGCATCTCGAAGCATTCCCAGAAATGCTATATGTGAATCGGTCATGAGCAGTGTCGCCTTCCCCCCGGCATCCCTGTAGGTTTTAACGAAGGGGATCATACCGGCACCCGGGACGAACACGTAATCGGCGTCCTTCAGCTCTTGCGCCGGTATGTCCCACGTGAATGTTCCCGGCTGTTCGGTAAACAGGCCTTCCCACTCAAACTGTTCGGGGTGATCATCAATATATTGGTTGAATCCGTTAATGAATTCTTCGAAAGCTGGAGTAACCCAGGTCGCCATACCCAGCTTGGCCGGTCCGTCAGCTTCGTAGTCCCAGTCGTTCTCCGCTATCCATTTCAGCATGCTTTCTCCTACATCGGAGAACGCGGGGTTAATAACGAATACCCACCCCGGTGGATCTCCGAGGTCCTCGAGACCGGAACTGGAGAACAGGACAACTTCATCTTTGTTAACAAGTGACTTCAATGTCAAGGGTGTAGTGGGCAGACCGGTATAACAAAAATCAACACCTCTTTCCACCAGCCACTGGTAAGCCGGGATGTCACGTGACGGGTCGTACTGGGTATCGTAATCAACGACCTCCAGTTTCACGTTGGGAATAAAGTTGTTCTCGTTGTAATAACGAACCAGATCTTTCAATGCCATATCCACCACTTGCATCGCCTGAGACGCGGGTCCCGTCTTGTCCGTCAGGTTACCGATCTTGATGGTCACCTCATCAGCCGGCTCTGTTGTCGGTTCTCCCGGCTCAGTCGGGCTTGACGTCGGTGATTCCGTTGGTGTCTCATCATCACCACCGCACGCTGTCATCAGCGGCAGGGCGATAAGCGTTATTATAAAACACAGAACCGTAATCAGTTTCCAGAATCTCATTTTCAGTTAGACCTCCTTCTTTGTTATCAGGATTTACCAATAAGATGCTTATACTTATTATGTAAATATGTTTCTCACCTCCTGATCAAGTGCCTTTACACGTTAATTATTTCAAATCCTCCTCAAACTTTCGCAGAGAACTTTATTCGGGTCTTTACCGGTCCCTCTATATTGCTTAGTTCACTCAAGAATATCTACCAGAATCAGACAAACTGACTACCCGTTATCACTATGGTTTCCGGGCCCCCACCTCTGAATATACTTACCCTTCGCTTCCGGATTAATCAGTCCCACGGGCTCCTCTCCTCTCAAAACCCTGATAACCTCTTCGGCCGGCCTGTTTAACAGGGCCATAAGCGACGGGATTGAAGCATGTGCCGAGTGAGCGGTTATTACCACGTTTTCCAGGTTGAGCAGAGGGTCATCCGCATTAATAGGTTCGGGGTCAGTGACATCCAGCGCCGCGCCTGCCAGTTTACCACTGACCAGGGCCTGGTAAAGAGCCTCCTGGTCAACAAGTCCGCCTCTCGCAGTGTTAATTAGATAAGCGCCTGGCTTGGTTTTGTTGAATTGCTCCGCCCCCAGCAGATGTTTGTTTTGCGGAGTCAGCGCGGTGTGAAGCGAAATAATGTCGGATTGGGCCAATAGCTGATCAAGTTCAACTCGCTCGACATTGAACTCGTCGAATATTTTTCTGTCAACATGCGGTGAGTAAGCAATGATTCTGAGGCCAAACGCTTTTGCCTTGGGAACAAGCGTCCTGGCAATCCGTCCCAGCCCGACTAGTCCCAGAGTCTGGCCACTCAGTCGGGCCATGGAGGGCCATACCCCCATTTGAATATCCGGGTCCGGCTCCTGCTTCCATTGACCCGCTTTGACAATATCATTCAACCTGACGATCTTTCTGGTGCATACCAGTATCAGCGCCATCGCGTGATCTGACATTTCCTCCTGACAGTAGTCCGGTACATTGGCGGTAAAAACGCCCCTTTCCGTCGCCGCCTTAACGTCCAGATTGTCGTAGCCTATGCCCAGACTCATGATGAATCGACATTTTTCCAGGTTATCGATCACCCGCCGGGTTAGAGGCTGAAAGGTCGCCACCCCGACGACCACATCGGCATCGGCCGCGGCATCGATAATCTCGTCTTCAGTGGAGCAATCCACTTTCAGAAACTCCACCTCAATACCTGCCTGTCTAATCATCTCCCCGTAGTCCGGCATGTAAGAACCCGGTTTATCAATTACCTGAACAACTTTGAACGCCATATATCTCCTCTCTTTCCACCCGGTCAAACGGCGATTGATTTCCCAAGATCAAGACCGCGACTGAAAGCCTCTCTATTCCTTTGCAGTAGAGCGTCACGATCACCGGATTTTCGTTCGATCTCTTCCAGAACCAGGTCAGCAGGAAGCGCACCGGTGATTTCTATATAAGCGCCCAGCATGATAAGGTTGTTGACCATTGAGTCACCCATGCTCATGGCAATCTCAAGACCGGATATTGGCGTCAGTGTGAACGGTGATTGAGCGGAATCATATTCAAGCCCGGTTTTTTCCACAATCATTGTGCCCTGCGGGCGCACGCGCCCTTCAAAGGCCTGGGCTTGCGAGCTGTCAAGCAGCATTACGGTCTGCGCCTGATCAAGGACTGGCGACGCGATAGGCTCATCAGACAACACCACGGTACACTCAGATGGGCCTCCCCTTTTCTCCGTGCCGTACGACGGCATGTATGTAACATATTTGTATTTACGCATCCCTGCTACCGCCATCATCTGTCCGGCAAAAAGTACTCCCTGACCACCAACTCCCGCGATTATGAGTTCAACTTTCGATAGGTCCTGCGGCACGATAGCCCCCCTTTCCATGACATTCTGTAAGTCCAATAGCCATTCAATCAACCCTTGAAAACGCCCAGTGGATATTCCAAAAGCATCTTCTCACCTATCCAGTCCAGACACTCCACAGGTGTCATATGCCAGTTTGGCGGGCAGGCGGAGAGGACTTCCACAAAGGTCAAGCCTTCGCCGTCCATTTGCTTCTGGAAAGCGGTTTTGATGTATTTTCGCATGCGCTGATAATTTGCCGGGGTGTTCAACGCGGCGCGCGCGCTGTAAGCCACTCCCTGAAATGAGGCTGCCAGTTCAGCCACATGGACCGGATATCCCTCGGTATGGGGATTCCTCCCCTCCGGACAGGTCGAAGTTGTCTGCCCTATTAGCGTGGTTGGCGCTAATTGGCCGCCGGTGGTGCCGTAGTTGGTATTGTTCGACATTATAATAGTGATGTTCTCCCCGCGCGTCATGGCGCCAACCAGCGAACCAGCGCCAATGGCGATACAGTCGCCATCCCCCTGCATGGTAACGACCAGGGATTCCGGCCTCAGTCGTTTAATGCCTGTTGCCGTATCTGGCGCGCTGCCGTGGGCTCCAAGAACCGTGTCGAGGTTGAGGGTGGCGATGGCCGCGGAACAGCCAATTCCGGTAACGACTACTGAAGAGCCGTCCATCTCGATCTCCTCCATTACCTCGGCAATAGTACGGGCCACTATAGGGTGCTGGCAGCCCGGGCACCCTATCAGTGGAATAAAAAAGGAGCGTTTCAGACCGGTCACCCTGCTCATGTTACGTGATTCTGTGCTCATATGATCCTCCGTATCTCGTTTAGTACGGTACCGGGCATGATCATCCCGCCATCGTTGGGCAGGTGCCTGCTCAACATCCCGAGGAAGTGCACCTCTGTTTTGCCCTGTACGGCGCACTGAACATCATCAACCAATTGCCCCAGGTTGTCTTCCACCACCAGAATCTTGCGTCCCCTGTCTGCCTGTTCCCTGATGGCAGCCGATGGAAGTGGCCACAGGGTGATCGGACGAAGCATGCCGACCCGCAAGCCCTCAGAACGAGCCCGATTAATCGCTTCGGTGCACACTCTAGACACGTAACCAAACGCTATGATAACCAGATCCGCGTCCTCTACCTGAGAGGTTTCATGTCGGACTTCATTTTCCGCCATTTGTAAGTGTTTTTGATGGAAGTGTTCCAGCCACGCCCCGTAATGAAAGAATCCTTCGCGAAATTTTCCGCTCGCTGTGGAAGAATGAACGAATCGCCGCATCATCGTCTCAGGATGCCTGTCGCGACCTTTAACCGCCCAGTCTTTTTCCGGAACCGGCTCGAAATCCGTCGCCTTAATTTCAATTGCCTCCAGAATAAGTCCAAGGATCCCATCCGAGAGGACGATTACCGGGTTACAGTACTTATCGGCCAGATGGAAGGCAAGTTGCACGAAGTCATGGATTTCCTGAACCGAATTAGGCGCCAGTACGATCTGCTTGTAGCCCCCCGCCCCGCCCCCACGAGTAACCGGAGCATAATCCATCTGGGCGTGCCGGATGCTCCCCTGCCCGGGCCCGCCACGTTGAGTCAGAACCACAACGCAGGGCAGGTCGGCCGCAGCCAGGTGAGACATACCTTCCTGCATCAGGCTCCAGCCGGGTCCGGCCGTTGATGTCATGACTCTGAAACCGGCAGCCGCTCCGCCATATACAGTCATAATCGCTCCGTTCTCGGACTGGATCTGCACAAACGTCTTTCCCCTTTTGGGCAGTTCCCTCGCCATCCATTCTATTACCTCGTTTTGCGGCGTGATCGGATAACCGAAAAATGCGTCCACTCCAGCGTTAACAGCTCCCCAACCAACCGCCTCGTTTCCTTTAACCAAAACTTTTTCGGCCATATGAGTTCCTCCCTCTACCGGAATACTTTTATCATGGCGCTATTACACTCAGGCTTCCACATACTTGTATACTTCAATTCCAAAATGCGGGCACATCCATTCACAGATGCCGCACGCGTTACAATTCTCCGGATAGGCGAATGCAGGCAGTAAATGACCTAATGGTGAATACTTCTCCCCGGTTATCGTGATGCAGCCCTTCGGGCAAAAATGCTCGCAATACCCGCAACCCAGACAGTTTGCTTCGTTAATAACTACTTCACCTTTAGCCATTCCTTCCACCCTCCTTTCGTCTCTTATAGCTTTCCAGTACATCAATAAACGCGTCTATTCTGGTCTGTGTGGCGCCCTGATTGTAGTTTCGGACGTCAACTATATCCCCTTCCAGCAAGAGGACCGGTTTATCGGTGTACCTTTTGAGTACATTGATCTGGTTGAGTTGCCCCGTATGTATCGTGCGGCAGGTCATCGCCTGATGAAAGACAACTCCATCTATCTTGTATTCATCGATGAGCTCCAGGAACCATTCAACATTGGTATCACCCGTGTGTTGCCGGGCCCTCTCATGTCCGGCGGTCATGGCGCCGTAGAATCTCCAGGCCATCCTCTCCAGCGGATCGGTTATATCGGAAGGAATATCGGGAATTCTCGGAGGATGATATACCAGCTCGATGGGGAATACCGCCCCGAGGCTTTCGAAATAATTGAAGATCACTAGGGCGTACCACGGCGGCAGGCTCATTGCCCATAGCAACCTGTATTTCTCGTCAGGAATTGTACCGATCCCGTTATCAACCCGGTACCTGACTTCGTCATACAGGTCCTGATAAAAATCGTATGCCTCTTGAGTACCCATCATGAAATATCCGGGTACCATTGTGTTCAGCGCGTCCTCCGTTGGCATTGGGGCCGGGACGGCTTTCCGTAATTGATAAACATCGTTCCACAACCTGATCGTCCGCTCGCTCAAGTCCACCACCTCACTTAAACGGTCCCAGTCCATCCGCCGGCCCGTCTCCCGCTCAAGAAATTCAACCAGTTCCTTCAATTCTTTGACCACGTACCGGATGTAGTATTCCCGCACCTCACTCAGTTCAATATGCGTATAATGCGGCGGTGGATTCAGAAGGCCGAGGATATGAGTTGGAGCATTGGTGTATCTCTGCGCGGCCTGGTACCATTTGTATCTGGGGTCGCATATCATCATGCCGGTGCCCAGCATGACGGTCGGATACGCCATTCCGCCATCCGGTGAGTCAGGCGGGACTTCACCAAGTTCGTGTCTCATGGCATCGAAGCCGAGCCCGCAAGTAGCGTATGTGCACAGGTGCCGGGCGTAACCTTCGGACTCTGCCTTGTCCAGGAAGCGCTCTGCCGCCATCTTGGCCGCGCACAGCCCCGCGTAGTTCTCGGTTCCCACAGTGGTAATATCCATCGCACGAAGGATGTCATCATAGAAACTGGCTATGAAAAGATAAGCTATCGGGTCACCGCGAGCCTCCGCTTCGTGCGATTTCCTGGCCAGTTCCTTTATAAGCAGGCGTATCTTTTTTGATGTTTCAGTCGATTTCTGTGCAGTGGTGTTGTTTCTGGGATCCTCCACGATTCCTCCCTTTATGTCACGATCTCAAGAAAAGTCTCCAGCCTCGTTTTGAGGCGATCCAGGCTGCTGGCAACCGGGTATTCCTCTTCCACGACCAGAACAGGTATCCTTTTTTGCTGGAGGTATTCCCTGAGATCGGGAAGATCGAGAGCATGTGTATCACAATATCTGAGAATAAAACATATGATCCCCTGAGCCCCGTAATCGGCGGCCAGCCTGGAAATGTGACCGAACCTGTTTTCCAGGTCCCCCTGGTGGTTCCCGGGGCTATCTCGATAAGTACGGGGACAATTGATCTTATCCAGGTAACTTTTAGCTATGCCTGCCAGCAAATCGCCGTCGGCTTCAACGTCATGCCAGAAGCAGCGTGTACCGAAGCACAAATCATCGATGACCACGCTTCCTCCCAGACCCTCTACCAAATCGATGAACGTGGTCTCCTCGTTGCCGGTCCCGTAGATCATCAACCTCGGGCCTTTTTGAGCTAAGTCATTCCCGGACATTTTCCCAACCTCGGCGATTACCTCCTCTAACAGCGCGTTTGCTTCCTCGAATGGCAAGCTCATGATTGCCGCCAGAACCCTTGTGATCTCGGCACCCGAGATGATCGGCGGATCCTGCTTCCGAAACTCGTATAACTGACGGACAAGGCCCCTTTGCCGATTGCTGAGACTGATCGACCTTTGAATGTCATCATCGGAGATTACATGGCCCACATACCTTTCAAGGCTTCTTTTGAAAGTGCCCAGTTCCGCTGTAAAAAACTCATATCCCGGTGAGGAAATACTGTGAGGCACATTGACGAAGTGGGCGTACGAATGCTCGATGTTTGTTGACCAGATATCGTAGAGTTTCACTATGTTGTCACACGCGTGGGGCATTACGTATCCATCCAGGAAATCGTACTGTTTCTTCAACGCGAGGTCCAGGACGCTTCTGGTGAACGGACAGGCTATGTTCTCCAGGTATTCGCCGGCATGCGAAATGGAATCCCTCATATTGCCCGCAACGCGGAATGGTACGATGCCGGCCGCGTGCATAATTTCAACTGGAGTAAAGGTGCACAGGTAACCGATGACTGGTTTGCCTTCGGACTTGAGTTGGCGCGCGCGCTTACCCCGGTCATGATACAGTTCTTCCACTCTTTCCATACCAGTACTCATAGATATCTTCTCCCTATCGGTCAAATGGCACCATGCTGTCTGAGCGTACCGAGTTCGTCCCAGGAATAACCCAGAACTTCGGTAAGAATCTCCTCAGTATGCTGGCCCAGTTCCGGCGCCTCCCTTCTTATGGAGCATGGCGTCTCACTGAAGCCCATCGGAAAACCCACAGTCTTTGTTGGCCCGAACACAGGATGGTCGAACTCGGTCACGTAATCATTGGCCAGTGCCTGAGGATCCTGGGTAAGCTCCAGGGTGTTATTAATGGGGGAAAAAATGATGCCACTATCCTTGAAGATGGAAGTCCATTCATCCCGGTTCCTGGTGGCGAAAGTCCTATCCATAATAGCGATCAGTTCTTCACAGTTCTTCATCCGGTTTTCCATAGAGTCGAACCGGGAGTCGTTTTCAAGCTCATCGAGGCCCATCGCTTTACAAAGAGGAGACCAGAACTTATCCGGTGACAGGTGAGCCAGGGCAATCCACTTATCATCAGCACACTTATAATGATTCCAGAGAGGGTTCCCGGCGCTTTTTCTGGCGATCTTGATTCCCCATAGATTGGCCATGGTGCAAAAAACAACAGGGTGGCCAAAAGCGAATGTCATGCTTCCCAGGATAGACGCGTCGACTTTCTGGCCTTTGCCGGTCTTTTCACGGCTATAGAGGGCGGCCAGTACACCGAACGCGGTCATCATCGCGCCTGTCTGATCGGCAAGTCCTCCCTGGATAGAGACAGGATCGGAACCGGGCTCTCCCGCCATCATCATGAAACCCGACCTGGCCAGTGCCGTATAATCCGCTGAAGGCGCATCCTTATCCGGTCCCTGAGGCCCCCAGCCGGAAGCATGCGCATAGACAAGTCGCGGGTTGTATTTCGATAACGTTTCGTAGTCCATGCCCACCCTCTCGGCCACCCCCATACGGAAGTTCTGCACGAACACATCTGACTTCTCTACAAGCTGGTACACAATCTCCCGGCCCTGTTCCCTGGTTAAGTCGACTGTGATACTTCGTTTATTACGGTTCCCCGCCTCAAAATACGGGTTGCGCTCGACCTCTTTTCCACCCACCATCGCCCCCGCCACCCGGACCATACCCCGGCCTATGTCGCCGCCATTGGGTGTCTCGATCTTGATAACATCCGCGCCCAGATCACCGAGAATCATGCTTGCTACCGGTCCCTGCTGAAACACCGTCCAGTCAAGGACCCTTGTACCCTCAAGTATCATCGTCATACTGTCACTCCCTCCGGAATTAAAATAGTCTGGCAAGGCAGGTAGGATGGCGCTCACCCAAGGCCTTTGGGCGCCGTCCCGATTATCCCGTTTTCAGCAAGTTCCTCAACCTGGTTCATGGAAAGCCCGAGATCCCCGGTCAGGATCTCGACATTGTGTTCCCCGAGCGTCGGCGCACTCTTCCTGTGATGAGTGGTGGGACCGGAAGAGAACTTCATCGGCCAGCCAGCGTAGCGGCCGGGACCCGCCCGGTCATGTTCAAGCTCCTGGTAAAAGCCCCGAAATTCCAGGTGCGGGTCTCCATACATCCTGGCGCTGGTCAGCACACGCGATGCCGGAATGCCGAAATTATGTAAATCACTCACCAGTGCGTCGGCTTTCCGGGAAATACTCCACCCTGAAATACGCTCATCGATTTCATCATGATGCTGGCGCCGTCCCTGGACTGTGCCGAGTTGAACTTCCCTCGCCCAATCAGGATCCCCCAGCAGTTCGATAAATCGCTGCCAGTCCTCATCATCCCTTATTGAGATGGCCACCCATTCATTTTCGAGGCAGGGATACACTCCCTGTGGCGCCATTGTCTCGGATCGATTTCCGTTTCTGCCCAGCAGCTTTCCCGTCATTGAGTAGGCAATAACCTGTTCCGCGGTCATGAAAGCACCCACTTCTACCTGCGGGACCTCTATCAACTGTCCCTCTCCAGTTCGTTCACGATGTATTAGAGCGTGCTGCAAAGCAACCAGCGCGTGCATGGAAGCTGCCGGGTCGACAAACCCTCCCGGATTCAGCGGAGGTTCATTGGGGCGGCCGGTTACATACGCCAGTCCGCTGGCCTGCTCGATAGACATCGCGAAGCTTACATAGTCCTTCCATGGCCCTTCTAATCCGAAACCAGGCATACGCAGAATTATAAGCGCGGGGTTAATCTCCCTGAGCCGCTCAGGGGAGAAACCAAAGTTATTTAATACCCGCGGCGAGAAGTTCTCTATCAATATGTCGGAGCGGGCAACAAGTTTCTGGAACAACTGTTTGCCATTGTCATGGTTGAGATCGAGTGTGAGATCCCGTTTGTTTAGATTGGTTCCCTGGAAAAGCGCGCTTCTCTCGTACCAGTCTTTTCCCTGCTCCAGATATGAACCGCTGAATCTGTATGGGTCCGGCCGCTGAATCGATTCAACCTTTATGACGTCAGCGCCGAAAGCTCCCAGGCAGCACCCGACATAGGGGCCGGCCCACATAATCCCCATGTCAAGAACTTGAAGTCCCTCAAAGGGCAAGGTATCTTTTCCGCCTCCCTCTGATTTATCCGGACTGGCTGGCCTGACCTCTTTACTCTTCCAGATTCCCTCCGATGAGAGATCGCGTGTTCCTTCCTCCTCCAGAGAGGTCCGAGCGATTTCCGGCCGTATTTCCAGCCGCCAGGGGTCACCGGGTTTAAGGAAGTCAGCCCCGGCCTGTTTTGTATAGAACCCGCGCTCCTTGAGTTGAGGCATTTCCAGAAGCATCTGACCGTTTGATACCGGCGCGGCGGGGATTCTAAAGGTCTGACAGATTTCAACGATTTCATCTACTGTGCGCTCCCGTAACCATGGCTCGATATCGGCATAAAACGCGTCCAGAAGCGGACCCGGAAGCTGTAGTTCCATTCTATGAGGGATATGTTGCGGTATTCCCACCAGATTGCAGAAATCCTCGAAGTGACGGGCCGTCAGCACATTGATTCCCACGTAGCCATCTTTACACAATCTGACCCCGGGGATCGGGAATATCCTTTCCTCCTGTGGGCCCCACCCAAGCTCATTCAATACTTTTGTTTGCAGCGCGGGTTGAGAGAGCGTAGATAGCAGGCACTCCTGCTTTGAGACATCCACCATTACCGCGGTATCCCCTCTTTTCGCGATACGACAGGCCATCAGTGCGGCACAAGCCGCGTGAACCCCCGCTATATATTCGGTAACATAGCCGCCGACTTTAACAGGATCGCGCCCGGGAGCATAATGTTTCCAAACCCATGCCGCGGCGGCCTGCACAGTGAAGTCGGTGGCGGGTACATCGCACATCGGTCCATCCTGCCCGAAATCCGATATCCTGATGACGCAGATCCCGGGATTCCTTGAACTCATCTGGTCGAAACCAAGTCCAAGCTCTTCCAGCCCGGAAGGACCGAGACTCTCAATGACCGCATCCGCTGAGGCAATTATATCCAACAACGCCGCGACATCCTCCTTGCGAGACAGATCGCTTTGTATGACTTTTTTCCCGTCATTCAGATAATTGAATAACGCGCCTACTGTCGCGTCTGAAGCATCCTGCGGGAACAATCCTGCTGAGCGTAGCGGGTCACCGCTTTCCGATTGATCAATTTTAACGATGTTCGCACCAATATTCGCCAAAAGCCTGGCGCAGTATGAGACAGATACGGTTCGGCCTATCTCGACAACACGAAGACCGGAATCATTCTTACTCATGAGGCCTCCTTCCAGAATATGTAGTAACAAAAAGACGAATCAACATTCGTGAGCGCCACTTCCCTTCGTATATTGGAAAAAATGCGTGGCAATTTGTTTAACCGGTTACTTAGAAAGTGAGTATAGGCGATTTATCGCCAAGTATAGCTCATGATTAGATATATTGTCAATAGTAAAATGTGCATGTTGCACTTATTGATGTTATTATGAGTGTCGTTATGCTAGCAGTAACCACATCTACGAACGCATAATAAACTATCTATTTGTTATTATGTTGACATACTGCATACCCGTTGTTACAATACTGACCAATCGGATGACCGATCTATAACGGGAATTCAGTTGGTGTGAGTTGTATAATATCCTTTGGTGACGGGATAGTTCTTAACCGGATTTCAAGGAATTCGAGCCACAGCTACGGTCACGCGTTTATCGCCACAATTGACTGATTTATGACACAATACAAAGGGGTTCTAATGAAAAGACAGAGATCGAACAGCGCAAAACAGGGAGCAATTGAAACACAAAGGAGCCAGAAAGAGATGGACAGCCTGGATCTGGCCATTCTCAAGGAACTTGAAATAGACGGGAGGCAATCAATATCAGACCTGGCAAAGAAGCTGGATATCAGCCGGAACCACATGAGTAAGAGAGTGCAGGAGCTACTTAATTCCGGGGCCACTAAAGTGCTGGCCTTCAGCGACCCGGCATTGCTGGGATTTCAGACCTATGCCATGATCGGTATTAACGTCTCGCCTAAAAAGGTCACTGCTGCCGCCGTTAAACTAAAGGAATTCAGCTGCGTTCACCTGGTAGTAACAACCGCAGGCAGGTATGATATCATTATTTACGTCCTGTTTCGAACCTCTCAGGACCTGTCGTACTTCCTCAGGGAGGATATTCCCAAAGTCCCGGGGATCACCAGTTCGGAGGCCATGATCATTCTAGAAATGCACAAGATGTCATTCGCGTACCTGGCCTCGGTGGGCATCGAGGATTGACCTTCCCCCTGTTCGTTGTTCATTTTCACTTTCATTGGAGGCCTCACAGGTGTTGGGGGCTCAATCGCAACAGTTAATATAATCGCAGAGTTTCCGCTTCTTCATCGAGCTGTTTCAGCAGGTCCTCGATGCCGGGTTCTTTTGCCCAGCGTTTCAAATATTCAATATCAAGCTTTTCGAACTGAACTTCAAAGACTCGTAAGGCATCGGTGTACTGCTTCTCGCTGCCTCCAGATTGCCTGGCCCAGTTCAATTTGGCCAGGATAGTATCCTCCGGGGTGGTAACCACCATCTTCATTCCCATGACATCTTCACTATATTTGCGCGTGAAACGAGACCTATCGAATGGTTGATCCGTGAGCATCCGGAAATCTACCTTGTCTTCCGTGCTGGTGTTGTTCAGATTAAACATCCCATCATGGTTGATTGCGTCTGTAATCGCGTCTTGATCAAAGATAATAGTCTGGCTGAGGGAATGATGTAACCAGATTCTCAACTGAGGAATGCTCAAGTGCGACAATTAGATCTAAATCGTGGTTTGACCTGGGTTCTCCCTGCAAACTTGACACAATGGAACCGGTTAACACATATGATATCCGTGCGTCGTCCAGGACCCGCAAAACCCCGCTTCAATAATTCCGGTTGTGACACTTTTCCGGTCGTTCCAGGTACATTTTCTTAATTGACTTTTCTGAGAGTTCGGGGAATCTTTTCCTCAAGCCGTGCAGGAACAGTTCTTTAGAGAACTCAGATAGCTCGAATGATTTGTTCAATGGCTCGTCTGAGGTCATGCCGCGGAGTGTTTGTATATATATCTTGTGATTCGGCCGCTCTTTAATATTCATTTCTCGTTGCCGATTTTAGCATGTTTTGTCATCGATTGGTATCAGGATATAACTCGAAGCGCCAATCATGAAAGCCTAACGCTACCGATAACTTGCCACAAGGGTGACATTCCAGACAGACCATGCCGATACCCCACTAATTGCCAGAATCATACCACACTTTTTCGGAATCGGAATAGGTAAAAACATGTTATTGCCCTCGTGGCGGCAAGCTGATGGAAATTGAATTTCGAAAGCTGAACAAGACTCAATGGAAAACGCCCCTTGCAGTCAGGTTGATCAGCTTGTTGTACAGAGGGGATTTAGGAACGGTCATGATTTATAAGGAACAATCCTTGCTTTTATCCAATCCGTGAAAGCAACCAGGCTCATTTCACCGGCTGCAATTTTGAGAATAGTTGTCTCCTGCTCATCTACCGAAGACTGTATTTCAAGTCCATTGAGTAGCAAGAAGACCTCCATTGAAGCATGCCCAATTCGCTTGTTTCCATCGGAAAAAGGATGGTTTTTAATTAAGGAGTACCCAAGAATAGCGGCCTTATCAGATATTGTTGGATAGAGATCTTTACCTTCGAATGTCATTCGCGGTTGCGCGAGAGAGGATTCGAGCGCATTTAGGTTTTCGATACCTGCCTTTCCACCAGTTTCGGCCATTAAGCGTTGATAAAGTGTAAGGACCTCGCCGATGCTGAGATAACGCATTATGATAGCCGACGATAGAGTTCCTCGTTCTTCTTGACTACATAATCAATAGCTTGCTTGCAGTCTTCCTGGGTTCGGGTAAGTAAATCATCGACACTTATACGAACAAGTTCTTCAGGGCTGATACCGAACTGGTCGGATATCTCTTTCAATCTTGCCCATCGATCCTCAGGTATATTAATCGTGAGTGTACTCATAACGACCTCCGTACTAAGCAGTATACAGGGTCAGTCAATGAAATACTATATTTCTACTTCAGTTTCTTACCCGAATTCTGTATGACGCCACGTGTCAGCCGCTTGCAGGGTGATATGCAGGACTACCCTTTGAACAATGACTATTTTCGGAAGCAAGTCCAAACTCAAAGGAGAGCGCCCTGCAAGTCGGTTGAATACGGTTGTTGTATTGCTACATGGTACAAACCTTTCTCACGGTTTATTCTGGATTACCTTTTGAATCTGTCTTTATTAATAATACAGCCCAATCATCGTCGCCATAAGATTTGGTGGAACCAATGATGACATAACCACCGTCTTCGGTTTGAAGAACGGATCTTCCCTGGTCGTCTTCAAGACCACCATAGATTCGGTTCCATTCCATCTCGCCATTCGAATTGGTTTTAATCAACCAGATATCGGTATCCTCATATTGGCCTGTTTGTCCTGTGATAATGAAACCGCCATCTCTGGTTTGCCAAACAGATTCACCTTCGTCACCATCAAGACAATGAAACATCTTTCGCCATTGCATGTTTCCATCAGAATCTGCTTTGATGAGCAAAACATCATGACTGTTACCCCTGATATCGATCCTTCCAACTGCGATATAACCACCATCCGAAGTCTGTTGTACTGAGTTAAACTCACTGTCTCCATCCCATTTGTAACTATTTTCCCATACTTTGTTTCCATCGGAATCGATTTTAACCAATTGAGCAGCCTCTCCATTCTCCCAAGTATGCCCAGCGATTATATGTCCTTTATCGCTTGTAATCTGAGCTGACTTTACGCTATAGGAATCACCAGTTTCACCAATTGTCTTATTCCAAACTTCGTTGCCGTCAGCATCTGTCTTGATCAACCAAATAGCAACATAGAAAGGATCATGAGAATGAGTTTCTCCAATGACCAAATAGCCACCATCATTATTTACTTCAACATAATGAGCGTCGTCAATTGATTCTCTTCCAATTGTTTTATTCCAGATTTCATTTCCATCTGAATCTGTCTTGATCAACAGGATATCTTTCTCAATATCTGGGTTACTGGGAAGCCTTGTTAATGCGACGATGATATAACCATCTTCATTGGTCTGCTGAACCCAGTGACCTTGTTCGTCCCTTTTGTTGCCAAAAGACCGTTCCCACATTATGTCTCCACCGGAATCAGTTTTAATGAGTAAAACGTCTCGACGTCCATCTCCACGTGAATAGGTTGAGCCGCAAATAATATACCCACCGTCGCTGGTCGCCTGAATTGCGGTACCGAAATCGCCACTTGTACCACCATAAGTCTTATACATCTCTCCACTTAAATCATCTTTCGATGGTGGTTGATGTTCAATCTCATAGTATTCATGCTCAGCTCGATAAGCTGGATTATCTCGCCAATACGTGACCTCAAGAATGGCTCCATCCTGAATGACTTCGATATCATGAAATTCAACTGCTTCGCAGCTAGTAAGTTCTTCCCTGACTTGCTCAATATTCTGATTGGCTACCTTCGATGACGAGAACGCTATTATTGTCGTGTGTTCTAGTCGCGGTTCATCGTACCCATTTATAGATCCACCAACAATTTTCGCATTTTCAAATTCTTCTATAAGAGAATACCCGCAAGAAACGGACTCACTTTTAGGAAGTCGATCAACGATGTCTCTAAATTCTTCATTATCGTAGAGAGATTTGTTTCCATCTTCTATTACTGATATACAATCTTGAACGAAGTCTTTAGATCCTCCCAAAATATATTTGTCAATTATTGTAAGGGCTATCTCTTCATCACCCCGTACTGGAATGTTCGCATATCGGTAGGTTGAATTAGTGTTTTCAGAAAGCTCTTTTATTAACTCTTCATCGAAATCTGCTTTTGTTATGAAATCATCTTCTATCGTTGTGGCAACCCAGTTTATCTCATGAACATATGAAACTAAATCCCCTAGTGACATGTACAATACATAAAATCCAATACCAGCTTCATCAGAACCTATCGTATTTGATGAAATATCCCAGTATATTATCTCTCTGGTGTCTTCAGGTAACATCTTCATAGCCTGCAAAACGCCGGTTTCTGTGGAAGACAGCTTTTGATTTTCTGGCGTTTCTTGGCCAGAAGATGAGCACCCGAGAATAAGGACTACCGAGAGGATGACAGCGGCTATAAGAAACATAGTTCTTGTAAACATTTTATGGCCCTTCTTCAACTCAAACTGAAATGCTTCCGTAATGAATATAGGCAATACAACTCCCTGCGCAACCCGACCCAAAACATAGGCCAGAACGGCTGGGCGGCATTCTAATTAGACCTGAATTATAGCACATTTGGCAGATTACCATTTTGACATGTTATTGCCCCCATGCCGCCCAGTGCTCGTGCAAAACATTATCTGGAAGCTAAGCCCGACTCCAAAGGCAGCCGCCTTTTGGGGTCGGTGTTGACGCAGTTGTTATATGGCGTCTTGATGCTCAGGGTCAACAAAAAAACTATTACGGATTGTCTTATTCGTCGAGACGCCAAGTCAGAGATTCAGATGACCCCACCAACCAGACAGAATCGAATCCTAGACTTCTTGTCCATAAACCCCAGTCACTACGGAATGACTCGACCACTGCGTCGAAGCATAAGGCCGGGAGTCTCGTGGCATCAAGTGCGAGCAATAGACCTTGCCTGCTGCTTTGTGGGATTCTTCGATCGTGTGCTTTGGCTCCGATCGCTGACTTGATTGCCATTGCGATACTCTTGATGGGTATGTTTTTTTCTTCGATTTTGCCTGACTGACTAAGGCTCTTCCAAAAATGTTGATCTGTAATAGCACGCACGACTTGTATATGGAGAACTTCATCGGGCGATTCCTGATTCACGGACTTACAATCGACTATACCTTGACCCTCAACAGGTGCTCCCCAATTGCCGTCAGGATAGTTGAGTACCCTTACTAATGTGCGACACGCTGATAGGGTATCCTCCTCACCTTGCGGGCTGGAGCCGTCTAGAGCGTACGAAATAGTGCCGTTTTCATCTTGATCCGCACTAGCAGCGCGGCCTTGTCTGGAGGATTCCCTAAACCCTATGGCTTTCTTGTCTCGTTTGTATAAAGCCGAGATGTGATCACTCATAACCACGCCGTCTTCAAGGTGCTCCTCGAACCTTCTGGATTTGGCTCCACATTCCGGGCATGGACTTCTTTGCCCATTCGCTAGCTCGGGCAACCCTTCCAACAACTTGCCACAATTATTGCAAAATTCCGTTCCCAACTCCAGACTCCTTGATTTGACTGTGCCATATAACGCTCTGCGTGACGGGCCCAAAAAGTATAGGCCGAATTGGCTGGGTGACACCCCAACACTTGCCCCGATTCTACCACAGATTTCTGCTTGTCAACCATTACCTGTTATCACCCTCGTGGCGCCCAGAGTTCTGAAAAATAATTTCGGAAGCGGAATGGGACCCAAAAGGCACCGCCTTTTTGGGTCCTCTTCAACGCAGTTGTTATAAGGTGTGCTTAGCATTTTATACTGTTATTAAGCCGGATATACCCAAAGCTTTAATTCAGATAAAGGGGGAAATTTATATGGTAAAAGAGATAAGTCGAATGGTGTATCGATAGACCCTGCGTCGGATAGACTTATATCTATCAGATTATTACTTTCGCAGTAATTGGCCACAATTTTCATGTATCTACGGAGAAGAAACAATGATGGAAACATTGACTTCCTATTCATCCAAGTGAGCATGTCTGCACCTTTTTTGGAGCTATTACAGCTACGACATGCCCATATTAGATTATCAGATTCATCGGATCCACCCCTGATTCTTGGTATCAAATGATCGACAGAAAGAGATTCTACGCTCCCACAATAATAGCATGCTTGAGGAAATTTCATCTTCAGTCTTTCGTCGTCATAAAGAGACCTCATATTCATCTTTCCTGATATCAATCCATGGAACATTTTGTTTCTGATGATGTGGTGCTTTCTGGTATATTTATCGACACCATCTTGAATAGCAGCATCGGCTCTTGCAAGGTTTGCATAAGACCACGCTATGTGTTCTCTGACTGTGTTAATTGATGGTTCCATTCGTAATTGTTTTAGCCTTATAACAACCAATATATTTATTGCCGCATTATAACATATCCAGTTTCATGATAGGAGAAAACAGGCCCCAGGGCCCATGCGGAGGGCGGGGTTATCGGGTAAAATAGCAGTGACATTTTCAGGATGTTAAGGTTATAAGCCTCTGTCGGGAAAATGTCGGGAACACTGGACAAGAACACCTCAAAGACGATATAATGCGAAGCTGTGGGCCGCTAGCTCAACTGGCAGAGCAACTGACTCTTAATCAGTGGGTTACAGGTTCGAGTCCTGTGCGGCCTACCATTTTCCCTCAGTTAATCAGCCGGATCAACGGGTTCATAAGGCGTCATCAAGGCCGCTTGGCGACCATAACTTTTGCCTCAAACGTAAGTACGGGTTCATCATTCTGGTTTGATACGGTCACATTATATCGAACCAGCCCCCGGTCCGGCCTGGTGGCCGATTCCCTCTTCTCCGCTACGGTTGATGATAGTTTCAAGTCATCGCCCGGACGCACGGGATGCCGAAATTCCATTTTGTCATAGCCGAGCAGTCCCATCGAAGCCATGGGAGGCTCAAAACGGTGCCCCAGCCAGCCGGCGACGGCCATAGTGTATATACTGGGAGCGGTTATCCCTCCGTATATAGTCGCCTTCGCCGCCTCTTCGTCTACATGGAACGGCTGCGGGTCCCACTTCCTGGCGAGGTCAATCATTTCCTGTCTGTCGGCCGTATAACCGGTAGCAACCTCCGTCTGGCCAACCTCATAATCCTCAAAGTACCTGAGCTTCATATTCCGTTCCTCTCAAATAGATATGTGGATTCCGACTACGATTATAATCGTTTTTAAAAGTTTATGCTCCTTGCCGAAAACAGGGATTGATTGGGGTGCAAACCAGCTTTCCTTCGGCAAGTCGTTTCCTGCGACTGTTTTTCAGGGGTTCCCGGGAAGCCCCGAAAGACTCCTTCAAATTCACGGTCAGTTGCATAAACGCCTCCCGTAACTTATAATGTGAGAAATCCATTTGACATGCTCGGTTCACCGGGTAATTAAGTGGGATATTCCCGACAGTCCGGAGGATTTCTAAATAGTGGATATCAAGGGTCACCAGAGATGGAATCTGAAAACCGATTCTCCTGAACGCGTGCTTAAAACGTTCGCTGACGCGATTGAGGATACGGGCTACAAGATTGTTCAAAGACCTTCCAAGGAGAGAATAGCCGCCTGCGCGGGAGCCTATGATTTCAACCTGGAGGTCGCCGGAAGGAAGATCGTGGCCAGGTACCGCCCCCTCATGACGCTGCTGGCAATTATTCTGATTGGCGCGTCCATCGGACTCTTCGTCGTCTCGATACCGGGAGATGTTTCCGGGATCGATATTTTCATGATGATCATCGGAGTTATATTCGCGGTACTGGGAATCCTGTTCGGAGTCGGCAGTCCAAAGCTGTTCCGCCTCTCCCTCGTGGGGCGCGTGAAAAGAGACAGCCTCGATATGGCCCCTGACGCGCCCCGTCAGATGGTGGTAGCCGAGGTGCTGGGGGGCAGGGAGGCGATCTGGAGAAAGCTGGCGAAGGAAGCTGAAAAACCGCAGAAAATACCGAGAGAGCAGAGAATCCTCCTGATGGATTTCCAGGAAGTACTCAGAAGGGTGGAGATAGTTTTACCCTCGATAACCGAAGAATAGCCCGTGACTATCCCCCGGGTATAAAAAGCGCCCCGCACCATAGTCTTACCAGACTCAGCGCAAACAGGTGGTATTATATTAAACTCGCGGGGCGGCCGCCCTCACCCCGGAAAGAGGAGGTACAAGACATCTATTGCTGAGTTTTGTTCGCGTCGGTTGCCAGCGGGTCCAAACGGGCGTTAGAATCTAGGCAGTCCTTCGCTACAGGTGTTCACGATGTATGTTTTAGGTACCGCCGGTCATGTAGACCATGGGAAATCAGCCCTGGTTCAGGCGATTACGAATATAGATCCTGACAGGCTCGCCGAGGAGAAGATTCGCGGACTCACCATCGAGCTCGGGTTCGCGTGGCTTTCACTCCCGGGTGGTAAAGAGGTCAGCATAGTCGATGTTCCCGGCCACGAACGGTTCATAAAAAATATGCTGGCGGGAGTGGGCGGTATCGATATAGCCCTCATGGTAATCGCCGCCGATGAGGGGGTTATGCCCCAGACCAGGGAGCACCTGGCCATTCTGGATATTCTCCAGATTAGCCAGGGTATCATCGTGGTTACCAAGAAGGATCTGGTCGATGAGGAGATGATCCAGCTGGTCACTATGGATATTGAGGATACTGTCAAGGGAACCTTCCTTGAGGAGGCTCCCGTGATTGTTACCTCCGCTCTAACGGGTAGCGGCCTCGATGAGCTGATAGCCGCGATTGACTCAATCCTGGAGAGTGCTCCTCCCCGAAGGGATATCGGCCGCCCCAGAATGGCCGTCGACAGAGTTTTCACTATGAAAGGATTTGGCACGGTGGTGACCGGAACACTGGTCGAAGGTCAGTTCTCCGTGGGCCAGCAGGTGGAAGTGCTTCCGATAGGAAGGCGTGCCGGCATAAGAGGACTTCAAACTCACCAGAAGAAGCTGGAGACAGCGGTGCCGGGCACTCGTGTCGCAATGAATTTGAGTGGTGTGGCAGTCGAGGATATAGCGAGGGGATGCGTAATTACCACTCCCGGATGGTTGAAGCCTTCAAGGTATCTCGATGTGAAACTGAATGCCATAAGAGGCCTGGCAAGGCCGATATCACACAATAAAAACATTACATTCTACTCGGGGGCCGCTGAGGCGACTGGAAAGGTAAGGCTTCTGGACAGGGAAAAGCTGGGTGGGGGTGAAAGCGGGTGGGCCCAGATAGTGCTCTCAAGGCCGGCGGCGGTGGCGCGTGGCGATTTCTTCATCATCCGCTCAGCGGTTGATACCCTGGGGGGTGGTACGATAGTGGAAACCGGGGCGAGGCGTCATCGACGTTTTCAGGAAAATATAATCGAAAACCTGCGGTCACGTGAAAAAGGCACACCTGAAGATGTGCTTCTGGCCACCATTGAGGCAGCGGAACCGATCGAATACAAAAATCTGTCAGCTACGTGCAGTTTCTCCCGCCAGGAGCTGGATAACGTTCTCAGTTCCCTTTCGGAAGATAACCGTGTGGTGATGATCGGCGAGCAACTTTCCCAGAGCCTGGTGTTTACTTATAACGGATGGAACCGCTATGTCGAGCGCATCAAGGGGGTTTTAGGCAATTACCACACCCAGTTCCCGCTCAGACACGGTATGCCAAAGGAGGAATTACGAAGTCGACTGGAAATGCAGACGGCTCGTTTCAGCGATATCATCAGGCGCCTCACTCAGGAAAAGGCCATCGCCGAGGATAAAGCGCATATAAAGCTTGTCGAGCATGTCATCAGCCTCACGCCTGAGCAACGGAAAACAGCGGACGCTTTCATGGAGTCGCTATCCAGCAATCCATACTCCCCGCCGGTAAGCTCATTGCCGGACACTGAGCTGTTGAATATGCTCATTGAGGCCGGGAAGGTCGTTAAGGTGAGCGAAAACATCGTTTTCTCTGCCGGGGCTTATGAACAGATGATTAACACCATCGTCGAACACCTGAAAACGAACGGCAGCATAACCGTAGCTGATGTCAGAGACATGTTCAAAACCAGCCGCAAATACGCGCTGGCACTGATGGAACATCTGGACCAGATAAAGGTGACTCGCAGAGTGGGCGACGAAAGGGTGCTCAGGTAGAAAGATGGAATCAATGATCGAAGCGGTTAGAAGGCGTGTATCGGTAAGAACATACGCCGAGCAACCCGTTGAGCGGGAAAAACAGGACCGGCTGATCGAGCTGATGAGAAACACTGAAACGGGTGTGTTTGGCAATCGCGTAAGATTCGAGCTGGTTGACCTTTCGGAAATGGAAAAGGCGGAACTGAGCGGGCTGGGGACCTATGGATTCATAAACGGTGCCCGCATGTACCTGGTTAGCGCCGTCGCGGATAAGGCACGGGCAATGGAGGATGTCGGATATTGCTTCGAGAAGTTGATACTCGAACTCACCACTATGGGGTTGGGTACCTGCTGGCTGGGCGGCACCTTCAAACGGGCGGGATTTGCCAGGAGGATTGATATAGCTCCGGAGGAGGTATGTCCGGCTGTCAGTCCGGTCGGATATCCAGCTAAGAGGAGAACTATGAGGGAAAGGGCGATTAGACGCCTGGCAAAGGCGGGTACCCGAAAGCCGTGGAGCGACTTGTTTTACCATGTTGACGAACCACTTACTCAGGATTCAGCGGGCGCCTATTCAACGGCACTGGAATGCGTCAGACTCGGCCCTTCCGCCTCCAACAATCAGCCCTGGCGGATCTTTAAAGAAAGAGGTGCGGATGTATTCCACTTCTGTCTGAAGAGGACGGCGGGATACGATAAAGTCTTCAAAGGCGTTGACCTTCAACTGATCGATATGGGGATCGCCATGTCTCACTTTGAACTCGCCTCGCTGGAACTGGGGTTGAGTGGAGGGTGGGAGGCAGCAGACCCCGGAACAGGCTTCGGCAACCTCGAGTACATTGTGACCTGGAAGGGCAATAGTGGCTGACGGGCGAGGGCCCACCCTTGCTGACAGTCAATAACCCTGATGTTTCAGTTGCTTTATCCTGTCTACAGCGGGAGGCAGTACATCTAAAATGGCCTCCTGAAATCTGAGGTGGCACTCCTGATCGAGTGGTGTTTCTCCCTGATTGATGATTACCAGCCGGGCCCCCGCCTTCAACGCGATCCGCGGCATCCCGGCGGCGGGGTACACCATCATACTTGAGCCGACCACCACAAACAGGTCGCTTTTTCCTGAATGGAACTCAGCCTCATCCAGGTCTTTTTGTGGCAGAGGGTCACCAAAATCGACCACACTGGGCGCCAGCCTGCATTCGCAAATGGGACACTGAGTCAGGTCGGGGAAGTTATCGCATTTGAATCCGCAACTCACGCATTGAAGTTTGGTTACATTTCCGTGAAGTTCCGCCAGCAGTTCAGGCTGTATTCCCGATTCGAGATGGAGATTATCCACATTCTGTGAAATGAGGAAGGCCAGCCGTTTCATATTCTGAAGATCAGCCAGTGCCATGTGGCATTGGTTAGGGCGAGCCTGAGTCCAGTCGAATTCCACCGGCCCCAGTCCCTTATCTCGACGAGTCCAGACGCCATCCGGCCCTCTGAAATCCGGGAGCCCTGAGGCGGTGCTTATGCCGGCGCCCGTGAAAAACACCGGATGTTTAGCCTCCAGTATCCATCGGGCCAGTTCTTCTATACGCGCTTCCACCTCAGCCATTTTAAAAATCCTGTCTGGCGTTTTCAACCCCGTTGCGGAGTGTACCGATGCCCTCTATCGCGATCTCAACTGTATCCCCCGCATTAAGTCTGCCTATTCCCGCAGGTGTACCCGTGGCGATGACATCACCGGGCAGCAGTGTCATGACATGGCTGATGAAGCTTATTAGCGCCGGTACGCTGAAAATAAGGTCGCTGGTTCTACTGGACTGGCATCTCTGGCCATTGAGGAAAGTCTCCATCTTCAGGTCTTCAGGTGAAACCTCGGTTTCCACCCATGGTCCAATCGGTGCGAAGGTGTCATATCCCTTTGCCCTGGTCCATTGTCCGTCATCCCTTTGATTGTAACGCTCGGAGACATCGTTGAAACAGGTATATCCCAGGACATATTCGTAAGCCTTTTTCTCATCGACATCTTTAGCTCTCTTCCCTATCACAACCCCCAGTTCACCTTCGTAATCCGTTCTCCTGGTGCCGCGCGGCAGGATGATATTCGCCTCCGGGCCAATGACGGCGGTTGACGGCTTGAGGAATATCAGCGGCACCTCCGGTATGGGCAGTTTCGTCTCCTCGGCATGACTGCGGTAATTCAGCCCGAGGCAGATTATCTTGGAAGGCGTGCAGGGTGAGCGCAGTTTGACATCAGTCGGGTTATAAGTTTTGCCGCTGAATGCCGGCCGGCGAAACGGTGTGCCTCGCAATCCCGCTACGCGTTCATCCTGATACACTCCGTATCCCGTCCGGCCGTTCGAGGTGTAGCGAACTATTTTCATCGGCTTTCAGGCCTTCCCGGCGTTTACCAGTCTCCGGGCGGCGTCAATCACAGCCTCTGAGGTAATACCGAGATTCTGATATATAACGTTCTGAGGCGCCGAGGCACCGTAACGATTCAACCCTATTACGATTCCCTCATAGCCGACATACCGTTCCCATCCGAGAGGAGACCCCGCCTCAATAGAGACTCTGGCCCGAATTTCAGGGGGAAGAACCTCATTCCGGTACTCGGGCGGCTGGGCATCGAATACCTCCCATGAGGGTAGTGAAACCACTCGCGCGTTTATCCCCGCTTCCTTCAATTTATATCCGGCATCGAGCGCTATATGAGCCTCTGAGCCGGTACCGATCAGTATTACATCGGGGTTGGAGGAAGCCTCCCAGAGGATGTACCCCCCTCTCCGTACCCCGGCCGCGGGGGCCAGCCTGGAACGATCCAGTATCGGTAATTTCTGGCGGCTGAAGATGAGGGCCGTGGGACCGTTTCTCCGCTCTACAGCCTCCTTCCAGGCCTCAACCGTTTCAGTGGCGTCGGCCGGACGAATGGTCACGAGTCCGGGAACCGATCGCAATCCCGCCAGATGCTCGATAGGCTGATGGGTAGGGCCGTCCTCTCCCACACCTATTGAATCGTGAGTGAAAATATAGATCACCTGGAGTCCCATCAGGGAGGCCAGCCTTACCGGCGGACGCATATAGTCATAGAAAACGAGGAAGGTGGCGGCATATGGTATTGTCCCCCCATGCAGGGCGAGTCCGTTGCATATCGAACCCATTGCGTGTTCCCTTACACCGAAATGAAGGTTGTGACCGTTGAATCCGTCGACACCAAATTCGCCGCGTCCTTTCATTACGCTCTTATTCGACGGGGCAAGGTCTGCCGAACCACCTGTAAGGCAATGCAATTTAGAGGAAATCGCGTTGAGAATTTCGCCAGACGCCGACCTGGTGGCGACGGGTTTCTCATGGGATGAAAACAGGCTGTCAAGTCCTTCCGCCCAGTTTTCCACCGGAACACCCGAAATGTCGGCATCAAATCGACGTGCCTCCTCGGGGTATTTCTCACGGTAGGTCTTTAGCCTCGACTTCCATTCCGCCTGTACCTCCTCCCCCCTCTTTACGGCCTCCCGAAAATGCTTGATAACCTCTTCCGGCACCTCGAACGGTTCCAGGTTCCATCCCAGGTTTTTTCGGGTCAGCGAGGCCTCCTCCTCTCCCAGCGGTTCACCGTGTACCCCGGCTGTGTTGGCCTTGTTAGGACTGCCGTATCCGATGATGGAGCTGCATATGATCAGACTCGGCCGTGTACTCTCACCCTGAGCCTCCTCGATGGCGGCGGATACTTCATCCAGGTTCAGGGCATCGACTGGTCCGCTCACATGCCAGCCGTACGCCTCGAAACGCTTCTTCACATCCTCGTTAAAAGTAAGGTCTGTAGACCCCTCTATCGAAATATCGTTGTCATCGTAAATATAGATTATCTTGCCCAGTTTGAGATGGGCCGCGAGAGAGGCAGCCTCGGAGGAAACGCCCTCCATCAGGTCTCCGTCGGAGACTATGCCGTAAACGAAATGGTCGATTATCCTGCAATCCGGTTTGTTATAGTGTTCGGAGAGCAATCTCTCCGCTATGGCCATACCGACCCCGTTGGCGAATCCCTGACCGAGCGGTCCAGCTGTGGTTTCCACGCCGGGGGTTAGCCCGTATTCGGGGTGGCCGGGAGTCACGCTTCCCCACTGGCGAAATTTCTTCAGCTCATCCATGGAAACATCATAGCCGGTAAGATGCAGAAGCGCGTAGAGCATGGCTGAGGCATGACCCGCCGATAAGACGAAACGGTCACGATCGAACCAGCCGGGGTCAGACGGATTGTGCTTAAGGAAACGGTCCCACAGGACGAACGCCGCCGGAGCCATCCCCATTGGCGCGCCGGGATGACCGGAATTGGCCCGTTGAACCTGATCCACAGCGAGAAACCGTATAGCGTTAACGCACAACTCGTTTATCTTTGACATGCTCATGTCTCTCCTTTCCTCATACCATTTTATGTTACGGAATCTCTGGTCAACCCCCTGGCCCCCAATCTTGGGGGAATTAAGAGAGATTTCTTCAGAGGCAGGGGGCACACGCCCCCTGCCTCTGAAGAAATCGTTTAATCGGGTAGCGGAATAGCGATCTGCGTCGATTTATGATTGCCATGACACTGGCCCGCCATTTGCTAATCGAGTATGTACTCCTCTCCGTATTCAGGAACCGATACGTTCCAGCCCGTTTTTTCAGTGAGAAAGCCGGCAAAGCTGGCGGCGTTCTCCGCCTCACCGTGGGTGACGAAAACCCGCCTGGGGGCTTTAATAAGGCTGGTTATCCACTCAAGAAGCTCCTCTCTGTCAGCGTGTGCGGATAACCCCTCAATTTGCGTGATCCTGGCATTAACCCGGTGCATTCGGCCCAGTATTCGCACTTCCCTGGCGCCCTCGACGATCTCTCTTCCCAGGGTACCCTTCGCCTGGAACCCGACAAACAGGATGGTGCTTTCCTGCCTGGAGATATTGGCCACCAGATGATGCTTGATTCTGCCGCCCGCGCACATTCCCGAGCCGGCGATGATTATCGACGTACCTCTGATATGGTTGATGGATTTTGACTGTTCCACTGTCATTGTCATCACCAGTCCGGGAAATTCGAACGGAGAATTACCTCCCTTCATCAACAGGGTCATTTCCCTGTCAAAAATATCCGGGTGATTCTTAAATACATCGGTCACTCTTATGGCCATGGGACTGTCGAGAAAAACCATCATGTGAGGAATGCGGTCTTCCATCAACAGTTCATTGAGGTAGTACAATATCTCCTGGGACCGCTCTATAGCGAAGGCGGGAATCACGATGTTGCCTCCGGCAAGGTGCGTTTCGTTTATGATGGTGGCAAGCCGTTCCGGAATGTCCTCCTGTTCCTGATGAGTTCTGTCGCCATACGTGGACTCGATGACCACGTAATCGGCTCTGTCGAACAAACTCGGATCCTCAAGTATCGGCTTATCTTTCCTGCCGACATCGCCGGAAAACAGTATGGTTCTGGTTTTGCCGTCAATTTCCAGGTCAATCTCGATCATGGCAGCGCCCAGTATATGACCCGCGTCCCTGAACACCGCCACGATTCCATCACACAGTTTCAGCGACTCTCCGTATTGCACTGTAGAGAAGAGCGGAAGTGTGGCTTCGGCATCCGCGACATAATAGGGTGGGACTTCCGGGTAGCGTCCTTTTCTTCCCTCTCGCTGGTGTCTCCGCTTTTTAAATTCGGCGTCCTCCTCCTGAATCCTGGCCGCATCGAGGATTACGATCTTCGCTATCTCAGCGGCGGCAGGCGTGCAGTAAATACTGCCGGAGAAGCCCTCCCTTACAAGCTTGGGAAGGAGTCCACAGTGATCGAGGTGAGAATGGGTGAGCAGAACACAGTCTATGGTATCGGGAGCTACGGGAAAAGGATCCCAGTTCCTTCTTTTGAACTGCCGCTCCTGATATAGCCCGCAGTCGATCAAAACGCGGCGGCCTCCGCTCTCCAGAAGATAGCTGGAACCGGTAACGTTCCCGGCTGCGCCGAGGAAACTGAGTCTGGTTTCTGTAGTGCTCATGGTTATCGTCGAATTGCCTTTCTACCAACGATCTCGTGTCTCAGGTACCAGCTCTGGACGCAGTCAATTATCTCGTCGATTTCGTCGCTTACCCGGATCAGTTCCATATCTTTCGGCGAAATGTAACCACGTTCAAGAACGGTATCCTGCATCCATTTCAGGAGTCCATCCCAGTATTCGCTCTTAAAAAGAATTACGGGAAACGGCTTGATCTTAAGGGTTTGAATAAGGGTTATAACCTCGCTTAACTCGTCAAGGGTGCCCCATCCACCGGGAATAATGACAAACGCGGTAGCATACTTAACCAGCATGACCTTGCGCGCGAAGAAGTGGTGGAAACGGATCGATCTGGTTGTGAAGGGATTGGAAAGCTGCTCCATAGGCAGGTCGATATCGAGTCCGATAGAAGTACCTCCACTTTCAAAGGCCCCTCTGTTGGCCGCTTCCATCACGCCGGGGCCTCCCCCTGTAATAATGGAGAAACCGACCTCAGTAAGGCGACGCGAGATTTCGACCACCTCGGCATAGAGCGGGTCCGACTCCTTGAGCCTCGATGACCCGTAAAAAGTTATGGCTGGCTCCACTCCGGATAGTTCATCGAATCCCTGAATCAGTTCGCCCATTATCCTGAGTATTCTCCAGGATTCCTCCTTGCTCATCGCGTTTATTTCATAATCGTTTGCCATAGGTTTCCTCCCGTATGCTTTAAGGAAGCTCTGAGCAACCGTTATCCCACAGTCTCGGGGAAACCCCCAGCCCGGGGTATCTCAAGCCGAAATCAACATTCCTTCAGACGTTTATTCATGTATTCCGACCGCTCAATCAACCAGGAAGCTCAGCATCGCCTCGGCCGCCGGTGAAAGCAGCTTCTGTTTATGATTTACAAGAAAGAACTGCCGGTTCAGTTGCAATCCCTCGATATCCATCACCTTGATCAATCCCAGGTTCGAATCGTTTTCAACGGCCCGTTCAGATATTATCGATACACCGGCACCGGAACGTACAGCGAATTTTACGGACTCCGTACTTCCCAGGACCATTGCGACACTCAAATCGGAGATTCTAACATTGGCCTCGCTGAGTTTCTGCTCCATTATCGCGCGTGTTCCGGAACCTTCCTCGCGCAGTATGAATGGCACTCTCTTCAGTTCATCAATAGTGGCGGGTTTTGAGGGGAACCACGTTTTTTCTTTTGGTGATATCAGTACCATTTTATCGCTGACAAATGGCGTGAAGTTGAGCTTTTCGTTCTTTTCAATGGCGCCCACCACCCCTATCTCAACCTCCTTCTCCAGGACCTTTCTTATGATCCCTTTCGAGTCGTCAATGATCACGGTAACAGATATTCCCGGGTAATTCTGGCGAAACCTCGGCAGAAGACCGGGCAGTATATATTCGCCGGGAATGGTACTTGCCCCGATTACCACCTCGCCCCAGAAGAGCCCCTGTAGTTTTGAGATAGACTGAACCGCCTCTGCCTTGAGTTCAAGAATCTGTGTTGCGTATCGATACAGGATTTCTCCGGTTCTGGTGGTTGTGGTAGTTCGCCCTGACCGGTCGAGAACCCTGGTGCCCAGTTCCTGTTCAAGCGCGGCGATCTGAAAGCTCACAGTCGGCTGGGTTATGTTAAGTTTTGCGGCGGCGGATGAGAACCCCTTTTCGCGAACGACAGCGCAGAATATCTCCAGTTGTCTCATTTCCAATGGCAATACCTCGTACTGCGGAAACGTTTAAACGAAAATTTGCCGAGAGATTCCCTTAAGATTCAGGAGGTTGCAGACCTGTATCTCCAGCCTCTTCGGGAAGTATACCAGACTTCCATGACAAATCCCAAATAATATCTGGCCTTACCGCAAAAAGGGCGCGGGAATTCCCCTCTACGAGAGGGGTGGGCGACAGGCCGGGGTGTGTTTTTCTGCCCGGGGTTTTGCTGGTGTTCCCTCTTCTTGCAATTAAGCCAGATTATAAAGTAAAATTCCAGCATATGGAAACTGATGACAAATATCGTAAACTCCCGAGTGTCGATAAGGTCCTATCAAACAAACGTCTCAAAGAAATCAGGCAGGAATTTTCACATGAGACCGTTGTTGATATTACACGCCGTTATATCGAGGAATTGAGGGGGAAACTCGGCGACGGCATGGAGTGCCCTTCTCTGGAGGAGGTCGTAGATGAAGTGGAATCGGAGATTCGGGATATTGGCGGCGTCTCACCCCGTCCGGTTATAAACGCAACCGGCGTAATAATTCACACCAACCTGGGAAGGGCGCCTTTAAGCACTGAATCCATAGCCGCGATGAAAGAGGCCTCGGAAGGATATTGCGATCTGGAAATCGACCTTGATACCGGAAAGAGAGGTTCAAGGAACGCGCACGTGGAACGGAAGTTATGTCAAATAACGGGTGCCGAGGATGCCCTGGTGGTGAACAACAACGCCTCAGCCGTATTGCTCGCGCTGTCGGCTCTGGCCAGGCGAAAAGAAGTGATCGTCTCACGAGGGCACGCGGTGGAGATAGGCGGGAAATTTCGCATTCCGGATGTAATGCGCCAAAGCGGAGCAAAGCTGGTGGAGGTGGGCACGACCAACAAGACCTATATCAGTGATTATCAAGAGGCGGTCACAGAAAGAACCGCGGCCCTGCTCAGGGTCCATTCAAGCAATTTCAGCATAGTGGGTTTTACCGAAGAGGTGGAACTTGCCGATATGGTCGAACTTGCCCGACGACACGAATTAAATGTTATCGATGACCTCGGCAGCGGTTGTTTTCTCGATACAGAACCGTTCGGGCTCGGCAGGGAGCCGACCGTTCAGGAGAGCGTTGCCGCTGGTGCCGGAGTGGCTACGTTTTCAGGTGATAAGCTGCTAGGCGGCCCCCAGGCGGGCATAATCGTGGGCCGAAAGCGGATAGTCGAGCGTCTCAAGAAACATCCGCTGGCCAGGGCGGTTCGTATTGATAAGACCAGGCTGGCAGGCCTTTCAGCCACATTGATTCACTATTTGAAAGGCGAGGCCGTTACCAGAATACCCGTCTGGCAGATGATCGGCGCTCCGGCCGAGCAAATACGTGAGCGGGCTGAGCGGTGGGCCGGTGAAATAGGCGGCGGCGCTTCCCTGGTGAAGGGGGAATCAACGGTTGGAGGGGGGAGTGTTCCGGGCAGCACTCTGCCGACCTGGCTGGTGGTGATTAAAACGCCCGGTCACGCGAAGGTTCAGGATATCGCCAGGAGGATGCGGCTTGAGACTGTGCCGGTGGCAGGGAGAATTGAAAAAAACAATCTGATACTGGACCCCAGGAGCGTTCCTCCCCGAGAAGACGCGGCGGTAATCGCTACAATGCGAAACGTCTTTTCCGGTTAAGAGAAGACCGCGTAAAATGATTACGATTCGTCATTCCAGGCCCCTTCTCCGATAAGCGGAACGAACCGGCACCCGCCAAGGTCTTCGGTTGAGATTCCCCATGGTACCTTCTTCAACTTGAGCAATTGCTGCTCATAACGGCCTCCGACGGGAATAACGAGCCTTCCTCCCTGCGCCAACTGATCGAGGAGTTCCTGCGGGACTTCCGGGGCGGCGGCGGTGACTATAATTCCATCATAAGGAGATTTCTCAGGCCAGCCCATCACATCGCCGGCGACATGAATCTCGACATTTGTATATCCAAGATCTCTCAATGTCCGGCGGGCGAACTCCGCCAGCCTTTCGTGCCGTTCCACGCTAACCACCAGCTCAGCCAGGTTAGCCAGTATAGCCGCCTGGTATCCGCTTCCAGTACCAATCTCGAGTAACCGTTCTTTTCCGCCTAATTCGAGAGCCTCTGTCATAAGAGCCACGATGTAAGGCTGTGAAATAGTCTGGCCCATATCTATAGGTAACGGGGCATCCTCATAGGCTGAGCCCCTGCTTGCGGCAGGGACGAAAAACTCGCGAGGGACCTTTTCCATAGCTTCGATAACCCTCTCATCCTGTATCCGCTGAGAGAGTTTGTGGAAAAGGCGGTTCTTTTCGGTGTCAAGATCCCATGCCATTTAATTCTTATTCCTCAGGCACATACTTTGAGGCGCATTTGGTCAGAATCTTACTCGCCATGAATTCGCCTTCCTCTGACAGCTTTCCCTCAACAGTAACTCCCCGGCCCTCACGGAAGTTATCCGGCAGAGGGCCCTCATATATAACTGGAACGGTGTCCAGCTCGTTCTCGTCCACGAGTGTGAACATTATCGTGCGTGAGTCACCCGGTCCGTTTATCGACTCCTCTTTTACCTCTCCATCAACCCGGACTTTCTCACCGATCACCGAATCTCCCTCTGAGAGCAACTCCGAGACCGTATACGCGTTTACCGAACATCCCCTGAGAGCGAGGAACACTATTGCTCCCAGAGCGATTAAAACGATTACCCCACTAACGGTATACTTTGTTTTGCTGTACGACACTCGCCAGATCCCGGTATTTTCATTAATTGAAGCTTAAAAAGGTAGCTGGCTCCATTATATACCAGGTAAAAAGCAAAGACCACATAGATACCGTGCCCGAAAACAGCGTTTCAAATATAGAGGCATTCACCCTCAGGGTTAAGCGGTCCTTAATAAGGTTATCTTGAATGAACAAACCCTTTCCCGGTGAGGGAAAGGGTGGGCGAGAGGAAGCCGTCTGCATCCGAATTGATTGCTGTTTTTTTGGGCGAAGTTGCTTTTATTGTGGAACGTCGCTGGAAACTGTATAATTTCAAGCGATGAAAACAGGTGAACTGGGCGAATTCGGCCTGATTGATATCCTCACCGGGATCTGTGAAGAGTCCCGCGGCGAAGTGTCCGGTCAGGATGCTCTTGTAGTGGGTATAGGCGATGACGCCGCGGGCTGGAACGGACCCGATTCAATACAACTGGTCACTACTGATATGCTGGTTGAGAATATTCATTTCAAGTTAAGTACCACCTCGTGGTTGGATCTGGGCTGGAAATCCATGGCCGCGAACATCAGTGATATAGCGGCGATGGGCGGATTGCCTCAATATGGCGTTATCTCACTGGGATTGCCTCCTGATACCGAGGTTGAGTCCGTCGAGCGGTTATACCGCGGAATTTCAGATATATCGAGAAGATACGGTTTGGTCATCGCGGGAGGGGATGTCACCGAGTCGCCCGTCACAGTTATAAGTCCCGCGGTCACAGGGAAAGTGGAAAAGGACAGGATTCTGAGAAGGAGTGGCGCCGTCGCCGGTGAACTGGTGGCCGTGACAGGTTATACCGGCCTATCAGCGGCGGGACTGGAGCTACTCGAAGCGCCGGACCTGAACGACCGGAAAACGGGCGGGTTACTTATCGAAGCGCATCTCCGGCCTTCTCCCCGTGTCGTCGAGGGCCGGATTCTTGGGGAGTGCGGGGTAAGGGTCGCCATTGATACAAGCGACGGATTACTGGCCGATCTCTCTCATATATGCAGGTCGAGCAAAGTCAGCGTACGCGTATACGGGGAAAGTGTTCCCGTGCACCCGGTGCTGAGGGATTTGTTCGGAGCCAGGTCCCTGGAACTCGCGCTTACCGGGGGTGAGGATTACCAGATCGTTTTCACCGCTTCAAAAGAGATCTTTGAGGAGGCCGCGAATCGGATAGAGTCCCCGGTAACGGTTATCGGAGAAGTCACAGGGGATGAGCCGGGTGGGCCGGTAATCATCGACGGGAACGGTAAGAGCATTGAATACAATAGAGGTGGGTGGGAACACTTCTCAGGAAGGTGATATGCCCCCTGTTGTGTTACAGCTAATAAGTAAGAGTCCACAGGAGACGCACCGAACCGGCCTCGAAATCGGGCAACTGCTGAATGAAGGCAGCCTTATTCTGCTTTCGGGGGAGCTGGGGGCGGGTAAAACCTGCCTGGCTCAGGGTATCGCCCGGGGAGCGGGATATAATGGATATGTAACCAGCCCTTCCTTCGTTCTGGTCAAAGAGTATTCGGGAAGACTTAATATCTATCATATTGATTTCTACCGGCTTGGAGATATAACTGAGATCGCCGAGCTTGGGATCGATGACTATATATACGGAGACGGAGTGTGCATCATCGAGTGGGCGGAAAAGGCCTCCGGATACATGCCGGAGGAAAACCTCTCCATCAGACTGGAACATATCCCTGGTGAAGATGAGAGCCGGTTTGTGCAATTTGCCGCGACCGGCGAAAGATATGAAACCCTGCTGGAAAAATTGAGGGAAAAGTGGAACTCAGTATAGATACGTCAACCGATGTAGCCGGTATAGCTCTCTCGGAGCAAGGCGTGGTGATAGCGCTGTCATCCTGGAATACGGCACATAATCACACAGTCGAACTACTGCCGAATATTCTCAATCTGCTTGAGCGGGGAAACTGTCGAATACAGGATATCGGGTACATAATCGTCGCGATCGGACCGGGAAGCTTCAATGGATTGAGGGTTGGTTTGTCGACGGCAAAAGGGCTCTCCTTTGCCTTAAACGCGCCTGTTAAAGGTGTAAGTACGCTGGAGGCCATCGCGAATGTAAGCGCGGATACAAGTCTGCCGATATGCCCCATTATTCCAATGGGACGGAATGAGATAGCCACGGCGACCTTTCGAATAGGTGAAAACGGATTGACCACGGTCATTCCCGAGCATGTAACCACAGTCAGCGATTTATGTTCCGGCATCACGGAGAAGACCTTTTTCCCCGGTGAAATGACGCCTGCACAAAAAGAGGAACTGAAGTCCAGACTTGGGGAACTGGCATTGATTATACCGGACGAAAATATTCCCGAAAGGGTGGGCTGTCTTGCCAGACTTGGATGGTGTAAAATAGATAGAGGTCACATTGATAACCGGTCCGCACTGCAGCCGCTTTATTTGAAAAAACCCTCGATAACCAGGCCGAAAAGGAGGAGACATGATGCACTGTCCAATATGCGGGCGAGAACTGAATGATGAGAATGAATTGATGGCCTGCCTTACCAACCATATGCAGCAGGAGGTAAACAAACAGGCGCGAGATATGCAGCGGGTGTATTTGATGATGATGGCCAGCCAGTTGACCATGGCCTGTGTCAGTACGCAAAGCACGCCACAGGATGTTGTTAGCACTTTTCGTGAGGTATTTGGACTCATTGAGAATCTTGTCGATAAAAGTGATGTAAGCGCAGAAATAGACAACTGGCTGAAACGCCGGAAACCGGATGATACCGATCAATAAATCAGCGGGAGGTTTTCATTGGCTGAGGAACTGGGAAGGATAGAAAAGCCATCGGCAGAGGATTTCGCCGGTACAAGGAAGCTGATAGTAATACCGCTGGTGTTTTCCGGTAAGGACGCGCCTGAGGATTTCCAGAAGATTTTCGAGCGTTGCTGGGAGCAAATCGATCAGCAGGTTAAAAACCTGGAGTTGAAGCTGGGGAAAGCCTCGCGAATATATCATGAAATGATATTCAACGGGGGTGAGGAGGGGATGAAAATAATCGAACAGCTCAATCCTGAAAGTCACCAGATGGTAAAGGACCGGGACGAAAGTGGAGCGGGGCTGCAGCCCGTTGAGGATCCGGACCTCGCTCTTGAACACATGGATTGGGAGAGGTGCCTGATGGTGGCAATGGGGCAAAACGTCAGGGGTAAAATAGCTGAATTTCACCGGGAATCAAGCACAAAGAGGTATCAGCACATGGCCCGGAAGATAGATGAGACACTCGGTCAGAATGAAGTCGGCCTGTTATTTGTGCGGGAGGGCCACCCGATCCAGTTCACCAGTGATATAGAAGTATTCAATGTCTATCCGCCGGCCATGGATGAGCTGAATCGATGGCTCAGAGATAAAGCCGGAAGTCTAAATCCGGAATCTCCTGAGGAATGATGCAGATTGCTTTTTCATGGTGCGCCAGGCATGGCGCGTAGCGCCGGGAGGCGCTGTCCCGACTGCTGTGGTGGCAGGAGGGATGACTTGGAGACGGATGTTGTTGGTACGGAAGTTGCGATGCTTATCAGTTCATTTCTGGCGAACTCTCGGCTCGCCCGAAGTCGATAAACCGATCGTCCCTCATCGCTACTGAAGTTCTCCCACCAAAGTATCCATTCTGTAGCTGTCTCCTGCAAGACGCCTGATGGTAAAATTGAAATCCGTTCACCTTGAAGCCACTTGAAACCACCACCAAACTCATTCCATCCTATTTCAAGAACCAGTTTACATCTATATTCGATTCCAATCCATTCCACAGGTTTATCAGAAAAGAGAATAAGAACATGCGTAACTTGTGGAATGCTGTTCAAATCCTGGGTGCAATAGACTTCTCTCATTACATAATTAGTAGGCAGATAAGTCGGAAGTGGCAATCGTTGACCAATTAATGTCTCGACATTTCGTACATTTGTTTTTTGCCAACCACTTTGCCAATTCTCTGATTGAATGTCTCCTGAAACGTCTGGTACTGACTCAGATACTCTCTCGCTTTCAGATAACTCTTCGTTAATGCATGCTGCAGAGCCTACTAGTAAAAAGATCGAAAGCCAGATTAGTAATCCTATCTTCACGATGCCATTCCGATTAAAGTAATAGAGGTTGAGTCTTGCTTTCACCATACTACTTCAAGGAGTCTCTTCTCAAATGCCTGAGCAAAAATCTATTTTGGACAAGTATGATTTAGTATATCGAGAAACGGCCCCCTAAACTATCTAAAGATCACCGTCTAGCCACCAGTGGTAATATTCACTTGTCCAGTCGTGATTATATGGAGCTCCACTCAAGTCATCATTTTCATCCGCATAAGTAGCAGTAGCGTAATGAGAACTCGGATCTGAAGGAAGTTTTATGATGATATCCTTTGCCTGAAAATTCACGCCTAAGTCAGGCCACTGGGCGGAATCAAATCCATGTTGTTCCCAATAGCACCAACCATCTGTCCCTGTAGCCGCCGGCTGCTGTGACCTTAACGTCTCCCAACTACTTGTACTGAAATTGTATATTAGTGCGTACCATGTTCCAGAGTAATACATGATTTCTGCCACATAGTTCCCATAACCATTTAGATAGTCATTAATATCATTACCTGTAATATCGACTTGGAATGAACCCAAATAGTGGTCATAAACAGCAATGGTTCTTTGCATTGTACCGCCTGAACGCCAATAACGAGATAATATTTCAAGCGAGCAATTATTACCGGGACTCTTAAGCGTTGGAGCATATAGAACTGTATTCGCTGGAACACTCACACTTGTACTAAATGAATGATGAGCGTAAACATAATCCACCTGATTATATGAGTTGAAATGTGTTCCAAACCATCCATCAGTAGTTGATCGAATACCCAATATTCCTTGATCCGGGGGACCAAGACGTGTACCCGGCAATCCATACTTGAATTCTGGATTATAATATGGACTCTCAGGGTTATCTGCATTAGCTAGAGGGTTCGAGAATGGGACTGCTTTATTTATGTCAGTCAACGGCGCTGGCCAGGTATCGTGCGCTTCTTTGATATTGGTCAGGGGCACTGCTGAAGGTTCGTTTGGTTTTTCGGCCATTGCGGGTATGGCTAGAGTTGCAAGTAGAGTGACAATCACAAAAGTTGCTATTAACATGCGTTTGATATTCACCTATCTTTCTCCTTTCTTCTTATCTGATCCAGATATATTGTGTCCGCAGGTTTCATTTTCTATGTTTAAATCATTCTACTCCTCCTTAAATCGCTTCTTCAGATGTTCAATCGTGCGAGGCGTGACCCCCATGGCCTCAGCCGTATCCGCAACCGTCCAGGCAGGTCCTTCCGGCCCCGCATCACACAGGAGTAAAGCACGTGCGTAAAGAAACTGTTTCGCGTTTGTCTTGCCCGTCTTGGTCATCGCCTCCAATTCCTGGCGTTCTTCCTTCGTTAATGTCACCCGATAAC
>JAWOBX010000124.1:0-17573 GCA_046484125.1 Dehalococcoidia bacterium
TTTTGCCCGGACGAACATGCGCCTGCCTCCTGATTATCCACTACTGATAATACCACAGACAAACGCATTTGTAAAGCTGCGTAACCACCATAATTAGGCACTACATTTGTACTCCAAAATTTGAAATTCATAGCTAAAGCCGATTTCCTCCAAAGCTAAGCCAAAATCTAAACTGTAGAACTTGGGTCAAATACTTCCTCCGCTCATCTATACTCATCTTTTCATCGTCAGGCATGGTCTCCCTCGGTAACATTCTTTGTTCAGTGAACCATACCACCTTCGGTAACATTTTAGATGAGGGAATACGGCGGCTATACGGGGGAGATGAACCTTGATATAATAGGGCAAGATTCTGAGTCTGGCCATGGATTACAGGGCAGCCCTCGATTATGTTCTAAGCTTCGCCGATTACGAACGCTGGCCCGGGGCGGGTTACGCGGAACGATGGGACCTGCGCCGGATGAACGACCTTCTCGAAAGGCTTGGTTCGTCCCATCTGAAGCGGAGAACCGTACACATTGCCGGCTCAAAAGGCAAGGGAAGCACGGCCGCGATGATCGCCTCGGCTCTGTGCGCTGCCGGCTTTCAAACCGGCCTCTATACTTCTCCTCATCTGCATACAATCCGCGAACGCATACAGGTAGATGGAAACCTGATTACCGAGGATGAATTTGCCAGTCTTGTCTCGGATTTGCAACCATGTGTCGAAAAGACCAATGCGGGAGAATACGGTGAGTTGAGCACCTTTGAAATTCTGACTGCTCTGGCGTTTTCGCAATTCAGTAAGAAAGAGGCCGATTTTCAGGTTCTTGAGGTGGGGCTGGGAGGTCGACTGGACGCCACCAACGTGGTTCCCCGCCCTGATGTTTGTGTGATCACCTCGATAAGTCTGGATCATACCGCTGTGCTGGGTGATACGATTTCTCAGATATCATGGGAGAAAGCGGGTATTATCAAACCGGGTGTTGTTGTAGTCAGCTCACCTCAGGTACCTGAGGCGAAGGATGTAATAAGGGAAGTTTGCCACGATGTTGAGGCACAACTAATTGAAGTGGGTAAAGATATCACCTGGCATGGCCTGGAAATCGGCCGGGGACGGCAGTCTCTAGAGGTTGAAGGTAAAAAGGGGCGGTATCGCCTTGATATCCCTTTACTCGGTGAATATCAGATGGAGAACGCGGCTGCGGCGGTTGCTGCGCTGGAGGTTCTTGACACAGAGGGAGAAGCTATTGTAACAGGACTGAGGGAGGCTCGCTGGGGTGGCAGGCTTCAGGTCCTGAAAGAGAAGCCTCTCCTTGTTGCCGATGGCGCGCATAACGGTGATTCAGCGCGAAGGCTGACAATCTCCCTCCGGAAATACTTCCAGTATGACCGAGCGATTCTCATTATCGGATACTCCGCCGATAAGAAGTCACTGGACATGATTGCGGAGTTCGCGCCGTTCTTCGATCAGGTCATAACCACGACCTCGCAACATCCCCGGGCGGTAAATGCCGGAGAGCTGGCCCGCCATTTCAACTCATACGGGATAGAAGCAAGGGTAACAGAGGATGTAGAGCAGGCGGTTACCGAAGGTTTGAAGCTGGCTGGCGAAGGGGATCTTGTTTGCGCTACCGGCTCGCTTTTTCTGGTTGCCGAAGTCATCGAATATATGACGGGGATTGCCGGTGAGCGTTATCCGGGCATGGATGCAAAGAAATCTTAAAGTGAAGAGGTTTTGCGAATGAATTTGAAGGACGCCAAAGGAAGGAACCGGGTTGTCATCACTGGTATGGGGACAGTAAATCCGGTGGGCAACAATGTCGAGGACTACTGGCGAGGTTTGATAGAGGGGAGGTCTGGAATCGTATTGACCAGCTGCTGTGATACCACGGATCTTTCCTGCAAGGTTTCAGGGGAGGTGAAAAACTTCGATCCTCTTGACTGGATGGAAAAGAAACAGGCAAGACACCTGGCCCGGTTTTCCCAGCTCGCCATCGCCGCCTCCAGAATGGCCCTTGATGACTCAGGAATGGACGTCTCCAAGGAGGACCCGGAGCGCCTTGGGATCTACCTGGGGAATGGAATTGGAGGCCTGCCTGATATCGAGGATGGCTGTCGCGTGGTGGCAGAGAAAGGGGGTATGAGGCTTAACCCGTTCTTTATGCCGAAGATTTTAACGAATCTGGCGGCCGGCCAGGCCAGCATAGCGCTGGGACTCAGGGGTTATACCTCGACGGTCTCTACCGCCTGCGCCGCCAGCACCCAGGCGATCGGCGAAGCTTCGGAGGTCATCCGCCGAGGCGGTGCGGATGTGATGGTGGCGGGAGGAACCGAGGCGGGGATAACTCCTATAGGGATAGCCGGATTCGCGGTCATGAAGGCTCTTAGCAGTTATTATGAGGAACCTGCCAGAGCCAGTCGGCCCTACGATGCCAATCGCGACGGATTCGTTCCTTCTGAGGGATCGGGGATATTAATACTGGAAAGCCTGGAACACGCGGTAAACCGCGGTGCCAGAATTCTGGCTGAAATTGTCGGATTCGCCGTTTCATCGGACGCATATCACGCCGTAGCCATTGATGTAGAGGGGGCGGCGCGCGCCATGCGCTGGGCCATTGAGGATGCCGGACTGGTTCCGGAGAAGATAGATTACATAAATGGACATGGAACATCAACGCCGCTCAACGATTCCACCGAGACAGCGGCGATCAAGAAGGTGTTTGGTGATTACGCTTATAAAGTGCCGGTCAGCTCTACCAAGTCAATGACCGGCCATCTGCTCGGCGGTACCGGCGCGGTTGAAGCTGTTGCCTGTGTCAAGACAATCAATGAGAGTGTAATACACCCCACCATTAACTATGAAACTCCGGATCCTGACTGTGATCTGGACTACGTGCCAAATGTCGCGCGGGAGAAAGATGTGAAAAAAGTGCTTTCCAATGGGTTCGGGTTCGGAGGGCAGAATGCCTGCCTGGTATTCAGCGAATTCGAGTCGTAGCGTTACCCTCTGTTCCTTGAAGGTTTGAAACCTTTCAGGGGTAATGGTCCGGTTGTTTAACCGGTTTTTAGCCAGGCAGGATCATTCGAAGACAGACCGGCCTTCTTCGGGGAGCATTTCCCCGAGAACCTTCTGCATAGCCATCGTATGGGAACACGTCTCCCATTTACTGAAGAAATGACATGTGCAGGTCCATTTACCGTCAATATAGCTTGTCAGATGAGTGTTGTGTGTCCCTTGGAAATCAACGGTCAGGCTTCGGATGTTTATTCGATCCTTTTCCCCGGCATACCGGTTCGCTTTCTCAATCCTGTTGATGAGATCGGAACGCATTTATACTCCTGCTCCAGTATCTATTTTACCACAATATTTACCAGCCGTCCCGGCACGTAAACGATCTTTTTGATCTCCCTGTCATCCAGATTGCCCCTGATTTTGTCCCGACCCAGCGCCAGGTCTTTCGCCTCCTCTTCCCTTATGGAAGCCGGGACCTTCAACTTATCCCTGACCTTGCCGTTTACCTGGATTATAAGGGTGAATTCGTCTTCAGCAACCAGTTCCTCACGCCACTGAGGAAACTGCCTATTGTGTATACTGTAAGCGTGTCCTGTTCTCTCCCAAAGCTCATCCGCAAGATGTGGCGCCGTGGGTGCCAGCATTAGTAAAAGCGATTCAATTGCTTCATTCCAGACGGGATTGTCCTTCACCTTGCTGGATTCCTTTATCTTCGACAGGAAATTGGTCAACTCCATCAAAGCGGCAAGCATTGTATTGAATTGGAGTTGATCAAGGTCATTATCGACCTTCTTGATGGTTTTGTGTGTCTGGTGCCGGATTTCCTTTTCCGTTTCCCCGGTTATAATCGAGCTGCCGCTTCCCTGTTCCAGTACCAGCGACCATATACGATTGAGCCAGCGTGAAATGCCGATAAGTCCATTGTCATTCCACTCCCCTCCCTGCTCCCAAGGGCCGATAAACATTAAATAAGCCCGCACCGCATCGGCTCCGTATACGGATACCAGTTGATCCGGGTTGACGACGTTGCCCCTTGACTTGCTCATTTTCTGCTGGTTCAGGATAATCGTCCCCTGGTTGAAGAGTTTCAGGAAGGGTTCACTGAAATTGACCAGGCCGATGTCTCTGAGGGCCTTGATGAAGAAGCGCGCGTAGAACAGGTGCATGACGGCATGCTCCACGCCCCCGGTATAAAGGTCAACCGGCATCCAGTATTCGACCTTCTCCGGGTCAAATGCGCCTTCGGTATAGTGCGGACTGGTATAGCGGAGGTAATACCAGTTGGAGCACATGAAGGTATCCATGGTATCGGTCTCACGTCTTGCAGGTTGACCGCATTCGGGGCACGACGCGCTCACGAATGATTCAACGTATTTAAGCGGAGATTCCCCCGTGGGCTTGAACTCGGCGTCTTCCGGAAGAAGGACGGGGAGATCTTTCTCGGGAACGGGTACTGTACCACATTTATCGCAAAAGATGATCGGTATGGGCGCACCCCAGTATCTCTGCCGGGAGATCAGCCAGTCCCGCAACCGGTAACTGACCGCGCCTTTGCCATACCCCTTTTCCTCCGTGAGGCTGATGATTGCTTTCTTTCCCTCATCGCTGGGCATCCCATCAAACCGGCCGGAATTGACCATAGTGCCCGGCCCCTCGTAGGCCTCCATCAATTGCTCACCTTTCCATCCATCCGGAGCAATAACGACCCGTATTTCCATGCCAAACTTACTGGCCATTTCGAAGTCGCGTTGATCATGGGCAGGCACAGCCATGACAGCCCCGGTACCATAACTTGTAAGAACATAGTCGGCAATCCAGATGGGCACCTTCTCTCCGTTCAGTTTGTTGGTTGCATACGCGCCGATGAAGACGCCCGTTCTCTCTCGTTCAGCATACAGCCTGTGGAACTCGGACTGCTGCCGGGACCGGTTGACGTACGCCTCTACTTGTTCCCTGTATTCGGGTGATGTCAATTTCCGCACCAGGGAATGCTCTGGGGCCAGAACCATAAAGGTAACGCCAAAAACAGTGTCAGGTCTTGTGGTGAACACACGGATTTCCTTCTCGTCAAGCCCGTACTCAGATATGTCAAAGGATATTTCGGCCCCCTCACTGCGCCCTACCCAGTTATATTGCATTGTCTTAACCCGCTCAGGCCAATCGAGTCCTTCATGTTGCATCAACTCATCAGCATACCTGGTAATGCGGAGGAACCACTGTTCCATGTCCCTCTGGACGACGGTTGTATCGCATCTATCGCATTTACCCTCTCCAACTACCTGTTCATTGGCCAGAACCGTCTGGCACCTGGGGCACCAGTTCGCCGGTGCTTTCCCTTGATAGGCCAGGCCGGCATGGTAGAGCCGGAGGAAAAGCCATTGTGTCCACTTATAGTACTCGGGAAGGCAGGTGATGACCTCTCTGTTCCAGTCATATATCGCGCCGATGGTGCGAAGCTGACGGCGCATATTTGATACGTTATCCATTGTCCATTTGTAAGGATGGATATTCTGTTTGATGGCCGCGTTCTCAGCAGGAAGACCAAAAGCGTCGAATCCTATAGGGTGAAGCACATTATAGCCCTTCATACGTGTGAATCTGGCGTGTACATCAGCGGGCGCCATAGCGAACCAGTGACCAATGTGCAGGTCACCTGAGGTATAGGGGAACATGGTTAACTCGTACCGTTTGGGGAGTTCCGTATTCTCGTAGACAGAATAGAGCTGATCCGCCTCCCACCTCGCCTGCCACTTCTTTTCGATCTTGGGTGGATCGTACTTATCAATCATCGCTATTTCATTATAGCGCAGAGGTGTGGGAATAAGGAAGGGCCGGTCATCCGGGAGGCACATGTTTCATGCGCGGATTTATCCGCTTACCTCCGAAAACGTGAGGGAAGATTGGCTGAGGGTGGAACGATTCTCTTGCGATTGGCGGCTATATCATGAGGAATGTGCGGCCTGTAATGGTGTATCGCTGAATTAATCAGATCATGGTTTACGATTTATGGTAAGCATCTATCGCCTGTCCCGCTTTTCGCTCTTTGAGGGCATTATTTCGTCACTGTTCCCCCGCCCCATTCGCGTGTATTTTTTGCTCGGGGATCCGCTATCTTGCTCGTATTCCTGCGCACCTCTGAAGTCTGTCTTGCCCTGACCAGCTCCCTTTACGCCTGACTTATCCCCAATAACCAGAATCCTCGTTATAAGGCTCTGGATAAAGTTCTCGGCGAATATCTTGGGATTTTCAGCCACTTCTTCCTCTTCGCTTTCCTCCCCTTGTTCACCTTCCTCATTTTGAACAGGCTGTTTCCCCGCTTTCTTCTTCCCCTTGACTCCGATCGGTGCCATGACTTCGTCTTCGCCGATCAGCTTGACTCTCCTGACTTCTTCAATGCTGCTCAGCATATCAATAAGAGGAATTGCTTCGGTACATGAAAGCACAATCAGGCTCCCCTCCTCAGCCGTCCCTACTGTCTGCATTATGCTCACCCCCCGTACACTGCGCAGTTGACGGACTATCTTCAATAGAAGACCATCCCTGACTGGCGGGGCTATGTTTATCTCTATCTTGCCATCAAAATACTCTCTCAAGTCCCCCTGTTCTTTCGGGCGACCCAGTATATCACTTTCCGCTTCATCAAGAGGCACATCATGGGCGCCTTCTCCAAAATCGTGCCAGTCCTGATCTGAATCCAATCCGGCATCGTATGTCTTTCCCGGCGCGCTTTCCGCTCCCCTGAAACGGTCTTTGGCATTTCCCTGCCGGTCGAATGAAGGCGCTGGCCGGCCGGCTGCCTTTCTGTTGGCAGAGCCAGGAGTATCCTCTATCTGTATGCCTTCGGCCATCCGGGCAAGGTATTTGTTGAAGGCTTGCATTCTCGCTTGCATCAGGGCACTGACGGCCTCCGTTTCTATCTCCAGGGCTCTTTCGCTGGCCTGCTGTAACAAACTCGAGGACTTATCCCTTGCTTCGACTTCGGCCTTCCTGTACGCCTCTGCCACCACCTGATGGGCCTGTTTGAATGCCTCGCTTATCAGGTTATAGGCTTCAAGCCGGGCTTCCTGCCTGATCCTGGCTGTTTCCTGATTTGAAACCGCTCCAGTTACCCCCTCTCCTTTTAGAGGCTCTTTCGGGGAGGCCTCGCCCGGTTTTTCCGCCTTCTCCTCACCACCCCTTACCTCATATGTTCTCTCTTCATATTGCGCCATTGGGTTTTGCGGTTCCTGAGCGTTTGTTATCGCCTCCGTCCCGGTCGGCGCATTGGATTCGTGCTCGGTTTCTTCATGAGTTACTTCAGGGCTTTCCGTTTCTGGCAGAGACGGGGGATTTTCAACAGCCTTTTCCTGGCCTATTGCGGGTGCCGCGCTCGGATCGCTTTCAACCTCAGCTTTCCGACCGTTGAGCCCGCTGACTTCTTCAAAACCATCATCCTGAGAATCTGTCTTATGCGGGCTCTCATGAGACTCTGCAGTCTCGGGGAGCGGATTCTGCTCCAGGCTTGAACTTCGCAGCTCATCCTCCATCTTTGAAGGCCCGCCAGGGCCGGAATCCTCTTTAAGCTCGGGGGGTTCCCCCGCTTTATCTTTGCCGATTTTCGGCTTTTCCAGCTTGTTCTCCTCATCGTCCGAAGAGAATTCGGGGAATTCCTCAGGCGTCACCACCGATAGATCCTGCTCCTTCAATGGTTCAGTCTCTTTTGATTTACCGGGTGGCTCCTTCGGTTTCTGGGACCGCCTCGGAATGTAATCATCTGATAGTTCGGAGAAATCCTGATTTTCCTTTCGTTCTTTACCCATGCTATGTCCCACCGTAAACAGTAATTATATACTAAGGAACCGGCCTTAAGGAACCTCTGGAATTATGAAGTCTATATTATACCATAACGGGGCTGTTCTCTTCCAATGGACGTATTCCCTCATCTAAAATGTTACCGAAGGTGGTATGGTTCACTCAATTAAAATGTTACTAAGGGCGGCAAATTCAAAAACATCGTTTGTAACGTACACATGTTGTCATCCTCCCGCTCGCTCTGATTGGCCTTGCCGGCAAGCGCTGACATCGGATACTTTCTTTTGTAAGTCGGCTGGTTCATGAGTGCTAAAGAAGGACCGATACTGCGTGCCAAAAACCCTACTAATGGAGCATGGAACCGCGGCCGGTATACTGGTATCCTCCAGTATGTAGAAAGGACTTCAAAACGAGAGATGGCCTATAGATTAAAAGACAGAAACGCCGTCATCACCGGTGCCGGCAGGGGAATTGGGAGAGCGATAGCCCTAGGCATGGCACATGAAGGGGCCAATGTAGTTGTTTGCGATCTCGGCGTGGCAGTCGATGGATCCATGGAAACCGAGTCTCCGGCTGACGGGGTAGTAAGAGAGTGTCAATCCTACGGGATCGGGGCAATAGCTAATTACGGGAACGTAGCCAGCTTTCAGGATGCAGAGGCGATGGTTCAGGCATGTGTGGATGAGTTTGGACGAATTGACATCCTGTGTAATATCGCCGGCATCGACAAACCGAAGATGATCTGGAACATGTCCGAGGAGGAATGGGACCAGGTGGTTGGTGTGCATCTCAAAGGCACCTTTAATCTCACCCGGCATGCCAGCCGGTATATGCGCCAGCAGGGATACGGTCGCATAATTAACTGCGTCTCCGAGGCTTTCACCGGGGGGCCTAGTCACCTCAACTATTCTGCTGCCAAGGGAGGTATAGCTACCTTCACTTACGGAGCGGCCAAAGAGCTGGCCAAATATGGCATCACATGCAACGCGTTCGTGCCCCGGGCATCCACTCGCATGTTTGCCGAAGAGGTAATCACTTCCCTCGAGAAACGGGTGGAGGCCGGAATCATGCCGCGCGAGCAGTTTGACGAAATCAAGGATGATTTGTTGCCTCCCGAATATTTCGTAGAATTCATCGTGTACCTGGCCAGTGACGAGGCTGCCGATATCAACGGGCATCTCTTTTTAACAACGCCGGGGGCAATAGGTGTATGGAGTCAGCCTCATGTGGAGACACGGGTAAGGCGGGACCCGAAAGAGCACGGGCCCTGGCGCTTTGAGGAACTCTCTGAACTTGTACCGAATAACTTGTTACGGCAACCCTGAACTGGCAGTCGGGCACAGTGGGAATAACCCGCCGGCAGGTAAATGATTGCAGATAAACCCGGAAACAGCCTTGTACGTCTCCGGTTCAAAACAGGAGGGGGAATTTGGATAAAGAACTGGTAAGAAAGCTGGGTAATATCGTCGGTCAGGAGCATATTACCGATGAGCCCTTTGAGCTATGTGCCTATGCCAGAGCATGGAGCTACGAACTCCATCGCAGACCGGAAGTGGTTGTCGTTCCGGGCAGCACAGAGGAAGTCTCTGAAATCATGAAACTGGCCAATGAAACCGCCACACCGGTCAACGTCAGGGCAGGTGGAACCACAAATACGGGGGCGGCAATTCCCCGTGAGGGGGGCATCACCCTTGACCTGAACCGGCTCAGCGGTCCTATCCACCTCGATGAAGACTGTCAAACGTTTTCGGCACAGGCCGGGGTTACAGTCTACAAGATAATTAAAGACCTATATCTCAAGGGATGGAAGATACCCTGGCGCCCCGAATTCGGCAGTGCGGTCACCATCGGTGGCTGGGTCAATTTCAACGGGACCGGGGTTGGAGCCTCCGTATACGGTAGGGTAGGAGACTTCCTTGTCGGGCTGCAGGTTGTTCTTCCAACCGGAGAAATAGTTACTACCGGTTCTTCGCATTTCGGCAACGCTAAAAGGTTCACCAGGTACCAGGGTACCGGTCCCGACCTGACCGGACTCTTTCTGGAATCTCTGGGGACTATGGGGGTCATTACCGAAGTATATATGAGGATGTACCGCATACCTGAGGCAGAAGGGCAGATTGACTTCGCCTTTGACGACGAGGAAACGCTGCAAAATGCCATAAGGGCCCTGGTGGAAGCCAACATTTCTTACGCTATTTGTGTAACTGATGAACAGATGTGTCTGACCAACCGGCTTCCCGGTGCACCCGGTAAGTGGCTGCTCACCATGATCGCCGAGGGCTGGCAGGAAGAGGTGGACTTCCGGCTCAGAAAGGGGAGAGAAATTCTCAACGAAGTTGGTGGAAGAGAGTTTCCGCCCGAACAGCCGAGGGCGGAATGGGGAGCCGCAGCCTCGATATCCTTACCTTATGAACCATCGCGCCGGCAGGTCTCGATGGGCGGATTCCACAATATCGGCATTACCAAAGATATCTTCGATACCTACAACCGTATTGGTGAGAAATACGGCCTGCAGAGGGGCATGGGGTGGTGGGTGGAGCAGAACTACTGCAATCAATTCCCTATTTACGTATATGATGAAGAGGCCGATATGGACATGATCTTTCAGGCGGTCGAAGAGCTCCATAGCGAGTGGATCAAGGCGGGGTACGCGCCTGACTATCCCGGCCCGTTCCCGAACATGACGCCACACATTGCCCGGCCTTATCTGGAACTATATCGCCGGGTAAAGAAAATGATTGACCCCAACAACATCATGCACCGCGGCATGAAGCCCGATGTGGAAGATTAAGGAGAAGTTATGGACTATCCCAAACTGAATGAATACCATCTGAAATTGTGGAACGATCAGGCCTGCGGGGTATGCCAGCGAGGTCCGTGGACACCCTACCCCCCGAGAGGCCCCGCCCCGGATAGACTCTGCCCGACCTGGGAACATTACCGCAGGATTTCATATACCGCCCAGGGCTGGATTCAGGCGGGCCGGACCCTTCTTGAGGGTAATCTGGAGATGGAGCCGATGTTTGTCGATTACGTGTATACCTGCAACCTGTGCGGTTCCTGCACGAACTCCCGTTGCGTGATAGCCGGAGACCAGGTCGACATAATCAAAGCCTGGCGGGAGGACCTGGTGGACCTGGGATGGGGGCCGACTGATCCGTGGAAGAAAGACGCTGAACTTATTGCAAAGGAGGGCAACCGTTTCGGTCGCAAGCAGTCGGAGCGGGCGAAGTGGGCGGAGGGGATGAAGTGGGCGGAGGGGATGAACCTGCTGGAAAAGGCTGATACCGTTTTCTTCGCAGGATGCGTGGCCTCCTTCAGAACCCCTGAGCTGGCACAGTCCACGGCGAAAGTGCTCCGGCATGCCGGGGTGGACTTCGCCATCCTGGGCGAAAATGAGTTCTGCTGCGGCAACCCGCTGGAACAGTCGGGGCAAAGGAAGGCCTACGAAGAAATAGTGACAAAGAATGTTGAGGCATTAAAGGCGGCAGGGGCGAAAACCGTTGTGACCGCCTGCGGTTGCTGCTATCACAATCTGGCCACGCAGTATCAAAAGGTTGTGGGCGAATTACCGTTCGAAGTTATCCATCAGGTGCAGATGCTGGACAGGCTGGTGGCCGAGGGGAGGATAAAGCCGGGGAAGGCACCTTCAGGAAAGGTTACCTATCAGGACCCGTGCCATCTGGTGAGGATGGGGACGCGGGCGTGGGAAGAGCCGAGGAGGGTGCTGAAGGCAATTCCGGGGATCGACTTCGTGGAGATGGAGGCGAAGAGGCGGTCCGCCTGGTGCTGCGGCCGCAATCCGATGGAGCAGCCGGAACTCTCCATGACCACGGGGCAATACAGAATAGATGATGCCCGCGAAGTCGGCGCCGAAACAATCATCACGGCATGTTCATTCTGCGACTGGAGCCTGGGGCGAGCGGCTAAGAGTATGGATGCCGATGTGAAGATCAAGTCTATGGATCAGACGCTGGTCGAATCGATGGGTCTTTAGAATCAAATGAAAATCCATAATAGCGGGAGGAGCGCCGGGTGACCATCATAATACGTGAATCCAACTGTATCGGTTGCGGTTCATGTGTCCTCTTCTGCCCGGAAGAAGCCCTGCAGGTATCGCCTTACTTCTTCGTCGAGGTGCATTCCACGCAGTGTACTGACTGCCTGACATGTCTTAACTGTTGTTCCAATGATGCATTGGAGGTTCCTTAGCTTGCCAACGATAAATGCTGATGTAGCAATCATCGGGTCCGGCATAGGCGGATTATGTGCCGGAGCCATGCTGGCCAGCGCCGGCTATAAGACGGTTATACTCGAACAGATGCCGGTCTCGGGCGGACGGTACACCTCGGTAAAATACAAAGGTTATACTGTCCCCACCGCATCATGGATGTTGCTCTATGGCAAAGACGATCCTGTCTACAAGACCCTTGAAGAAGTTGGGGCGGGGGAAATTGAGATGCGGGGGGCGGGCTCGCCCATTGCTAAGTACCGAATCACCGGCAGGGTCTACGACTGGCCGGAAAAAGGCGCGCTTAAGTACTTGCTATCGGTGGCCTGCGACGACGACGCAGAGGTAAGCCGGGTCATGGACGCCATAACCCGGGCGATGCGCGAGCTGCCTCCAAAGGAAATTCCGTTCCGGGACTGGCTGAAAAGGTACAGCGAAAATGAGACAATCCACAGCATTTTCCAGTCCCAGATAGCAACCTGGTGTGGGATGAACGCCCACGAGTTACCCGCAAGTGAATTCATTCGCGCGCTGCTTTCATTTCAGGGAAAAAGTGATTTCCGCATACCGAAAGACGGGCTTAAAGATGTCATCGATGCTTTCGAGAAGTTGATTGGAGATCGTGGGGGGCAGATTCTGCATTTGACGAAGGTGATGGAAATTGTCGTAGACGGTGGTGCGGTGCGGGGGGTGGTTGCCGAGAAAAACGGCCGTCTGGAAGTGAAAGCGCAGGTAATTATCAGTAATACAGGCCCGGGTAAGACTATAGAACTCGCCGGGGAAGAACACTTCGACCGGGACTATCTGGAAGAGGTCGCCACCGAAATAAAGCCGGCAGTGGGTATAGACTACCTGTTCACCACCAGCAGGCCGCTTCTGGATTTCCCCGGCACGCTCTACACCACTGATACCAACAGGAAGGAGGGGTGGAGTGTACCAACACTGATTTGGCCCGGGCATGCCCCCGAAGGTAAACACCTGCTGCACGGTTTTGCCGTTCCGAAATCCACGCTTGAATACAGCCCAAAGGAAGAAGATGATTTATTCATGGAGGACCTTCGGGAAGTCTTCCCCGATTTCGAGGAAAGCGAAGGGCGTCTACTTTTAAGGAGGCGGTTCTGTGCGGAGTGGCCGGTTACCCGTTCCTGGCAGGGATATGACGTTGGGCAGGAAACGCCTGTGAAAAACCTATATAATGTTGGCGACGGAGTTAAGCCCGAAGGGTGGATCGTGGGGGCTGGGGCGGCACAAAGCGGTCGAATTGTAGCAAAGATGATCATACACAGAACACATCCATCATGACTGGAGGAACCCGTGGATTTTGAAACTATTATTCTGGAAAAGAAGGGCCATATAAGCACACTCACTCTCAACCGGCCGGAGGACCTGAACGCGCTGAGTCCAACTGTATACGATGAATTGTGCGCAGCCGCTGCCGATGCCGCTTCTGACGGGCAAACGCGGGTTCTGGTATTCAAAGGCAATGGCCGCGCGTTCTGCGCCGGGGCGGATCTGAAAGAGGTGCAGAAGATACTCGGCGATGTTCCCCGAATGCGCTGGTTTGTTGAACTCTGCCATAGAACTTATGACGCCATTGAGGCCCTGCCGATACCAACCATCGCCTCCGTGCATGGTATGGTTCTGGCGGGTGGCATAGAACTGGCTGAAGTATGTGACATCATAATCGCCGCAGAGTCAACCCGCATAGGTGATCAGCATGCTCAGTACGGGCTGGTAGCGGGGGGCGGCGGAACTCAAAGGCTCATAAGGCAAATGCACTTTCGAAAAGCGAGGGAACTACTCATAACCGGCGACTGGCTGACTGCAAAGGAGGCCCAAACCTATGGTTTTGTAAGCCAGGTGGTCCCGGATGACGAACTGGAAGAGGCCACGGCCAGAATGGCTCAGAAAGTGTCTGAGAGAAGTCCCATGGCTTCCAGTTGCATAAAGATGCTGGTCAATAAGGGTATTCAGACTGACCTCCGCACAGCCCTACAGCTGGAGAAATGGGGGGTTCAACAGCACTATTTGACCGAGGATTTCGCCGAAGGGGTAAATGCCTTTGTTGAGAAGAGGAAGCCTGATTTTCCCGGCAGATGATCACGGCGTCAGACCGTAAGTTCAGGAGACGAAATGCGAAAACCGAAAAGGAGTCTGGGGCGGGGAGTGGCGGTGGTGGGTGCCGGAATGTCGAAGTTCGGCCTGTTTGATGACAGGGATTCGTTAAATATCTTTGCCGAAGCCTACACAGAGACCATATCCTCGGTAGAAAAGGGAATAGATCCGCAAGATATGGACGCAGTTTACTTTGGCAACTTCGCCAGTGAGTTCTTCGTTCATCAGGGCCACTGGGGGCCCATAATTGCAGACCTGCTCGGGCATACGCCAAAGCCCTGCAGCCGGGTAGAAGGAGCTTGTGCATCCGGAGCCGCTGCGTTTAGAGAAGCGGTTTTTGCTATAGCTTCGGGTTTCTATGATATCGTCCTTGTCGGCGGTGTTGAAGAAATGTCCAAATGTTCGACGCCCGTGGCCACGGAGGGCTTGTCTCTGGGGGGCTTTATAGATGAGGCCAAGACAGGTTTCACTTTTCCGGGACTTTACGGTACACGGGCAGTAGCCTACTTCAATAAATACGGGATCACACGAGAAAACCTGATGCATGTCACCATCAAGAGCCACCATAATGCTGCAATGAATCCGAAAGCCCAGTTTGGCGTGTCAATTCAAGGCATCATGAACAACCGAATTGAACGCGCCAGGCAGAAAGGGCAGCCGTTGCCAGCCTGGAAAGATGAAATGGACTTCCTCCGTGATAGAACTGTTAACCCGATGATATCCTGGCCTCTGCATCTCTATGATTGCTGCCCCATAAGCGACGGGGCAAGTTGCACTATACTTGTCGCCGAGGAACTGGCAAGAGATTTCACCGACTCCCCGGTTTTTGTCGCCGGACTGGGCCAGGGCAGCAGCGCCGGCCTGCGTTCAAGCGATAATCTGACCTCACTGGAAGGCGCGAAATATGCGGCTGCGGAGGCCTTTGAGATGTCCGGGCTCACACCTGAGGATATTCAGTTCGCTGAAGTCCATGACTGTTTTTCCATCGCTGAGATTATCGCCACCGAGGACCTGGGATTTTTCCCTCCCGGAGAAGGCTGTAAAGCGGCTGAGGCTGGACTTACCAGCCTGGATGGGCCAAAGCCGATTAATACTTCCGGGGGGCTGAAATGCAAGGGCCACCCGGTAGGTGCCACCGGAGTCGCTCAATTAACGGAAGTGTGGACCCAGTTGAGGGGCGAGGCCGGCCCCCGGCAAATTGCTAATCCCAATCTGGCCATAGGTGCTGCCCATAACGTAGGAGGACATGGAGGTACCTGTCTGTTCACAATACTTGAGCGGAGGTAGCAGATGGAAAAGCCGCCCTTAGGGAATATTGCGTTTTCCCGTTTTCTCCGGGAGGGTAGAGTCATGGGGTCCAAGTGCTGTTCTTGCGGGTCAATCTCGATACCACCAAGACCCTTCTGTAATGAATGCTTCAGTGATGAACTGGTGTGGAGTGAACTGGAAGGCAGGGGAAAACTGGAATCGTTCACCTGTACGGCGGTATGCCCACCCTCCATGGCGGCACGCGGATATTCAGCGAAGAAACCCTACTGCGTTGGTGTGGTCAAACTGGAAGAAGGGGTGCGCGTGGTTGCCTTGATTGACGGCATAGACGAAAGCACTCCCGAATCCATCGAAATAGGGATGCCTCTTCAGGTTAGCTATAGCCACATGAGCGATGATGGTATGGGGACGGCTTACCTCGTATTTGTCCCATCGTGAATTACGGGAGTTATCGTTTACTCTCGCTGTTCTGTCGAAGTCACGGTTTTCTTGATTATACCCTTCTCCATTGCCATTACCACGGCCTGCTGGCGATTGCGCACATTCATCTTCTCCAGTATTCTGCTCAAGTGTCCCTTGACGGTATTTTCGCTGATGAACAGTGCCTCAGCCACCTCTTTGTTGGTGGTACCACTGGCAACAAGATGCAAGACCTCCAGTTCTCGTTTGCTCAAATTCAATTCCTGATCTATTTGCCCCGCATCCTTCTTTTCTTCCAGGAGAACGAACTCCTCGATCATTTTGGCGGCCATCGGAGCAGAGATGATCACCTCTCCCGCATGAACACGGTGCACGGAGCTGATAAGGTCCTCTACACCAATATGTTTGCTTATATAAGCCCGGGCTCCCAGTCTTAGAGCGCGGAACAGGGCGAATTCCTGCTTGGCATGTGTAAGCACCATGATCTTTGTCTCTGGTGGTACTTCCTTTATACGGCGAGTCAGTTGAAGGTAAACATCCTCCGGCATATCGGCTTCTGTAATGACGATATCAGGCCGGATAGAACTTACCTTATCCATGGCATCCTTACCCGAACCGAATTTGGCGACGACCTCGATACCGGGATCGCGTTCCAGAATGGCGGTGAGGCCTTCCCTGAGGATCTCTCTCCTGTCAACCAGCATTACTTTTATTTTCGGTTCCATCGTTCTATCCACACCCGCTTATTATGAAGCCTGTTTTCGTTTCCCAGTCGCCATTGTCATTATGAGCCGAGCCGGGGGCCTGGTACCGGTTCCTCTGAACCCGCTTAACATATACACCGACCATTGTTTGTTACAGCCCGGTATCGGTTTATCGTTTCATAATTCTACAATTCCCGGCACCCTAATTGCAAGCTATAACTGAACACTGTATTTGCAATTGTGCCAGCCTTCAGGCCGTGTCGGTTCATAGGTGCTATCATCACCCCGATACTTTTTTATGAAAAACCATACCAACGGGGTATATACCGGTGACGTGCCCTACTGATATTGTTGAAGCCAAAGGTGGGCGCCATGGTTGTACCACGAATCCTTGTTATATCCGAGCAACAACTGCTTTCGCAGGGTCTCAAGTTAATCATCGAAGGCACGGGGCCGGCAGAGGTAATCACCGCTCCGGACGAAGCTACCGGTGCCGGTATGATAGCTGACCTGACCCCGCGAATCGTCGTAGTCGATCGTGATGCTGCTGAGGAAGGTCAAGGCCGATCAATGTCTGAGGAAGACTATCCGGACAAAGTGGTGATCATAGGTTCCAGCTCCGACGAAAAAATGGTAGTTTATTCACGCCAGAAGGTGAACCAGGCCACACTTGAAAACCTTCTTGACACCATACGGGAGAACCAGACCTAGTCGAATATGGCAAGAAACATACTGGAGCGAGTGGTAACTACAGTAGGGGCGAGGACCGCTTTTCATCGTGGCCGCTATCGAGCGCTGGCCGCGGCGGCGGTACCCCGTCCGGAACTCACCAGTGATCAGGAGGGGCCGCAATTAATTCGGAGGTTTCATGTATGACAGTTAAAGAAACTCTTGTCGACATCGTGGGTGACGAAAACGTCTCCGAGGACCCGGAGGAACTTGAGAAATGCTCGAGGGATCACAGCCTCTGCTCACCCAGGGTGCCCAATTACGTCGTCCGGCCCGGGACGGCCGAAGAAATCCTCAAATTAGTCCAGCTCGCCAACGA